>JBOHNV010000005.1:0-48212 GCA_050730895.1 Candidatus Microsaccharimonas sp. | reverse complement strand
ATGCAAGACCCTTCATGCGGTCAGCAGTTTGAGCGGTTGCTTCGGCGCCGTACTTGTTAAAGATTTGGCTAAGTACCTTCTTGAGCTGCTTCTTACCTTGTACGTTGTCGTCGTATGGGAAATCTTCTGGAAGAATTTCGTTAAAGAAGACGCGTCCAAGAGTAGTGTTGCGGATTTCACCCTTTGCAAACACACGGATTGGTGTTTGAAGTTGAATGACTTTGTTGTCGTAGGCCATTTCAGCTTCGTAGACTGAGCTAAACGGCTTCACTTCGCTACTTTGAGCACTTGGCTTGTCGTAGGTAAGGTAGTAGTTACCAAGCACGACGTCCTGACCAATTGAAAGCACTGGTGCACCATCGGCTGGCTTTAGAAGGTTGGCAGTTGCGCTCATGAGCGTACGTGCTTCTTCTTGTGCCTGGCGTGAAAGTGGAAGGTGAACCGCCATTTGGTCACCGTCGTAGTCGGCGTTGAAACCGTTTGCTACGAGTGGGTGAAGCTGAATCGCCTTACCTTCTACCAACTTAGGTTGAAAAGCTTGGATTGAAAGACGGTGAAGTGATGGTGCACGGTTCAAAAGAACGTACTTACCTTCAATGACAGCGTCGAGGGCGTCCCAAACAACTGCTTCGCCAGCTTCGATAAGACGAGTTGCTGAACGGATGTTGTGAGCGTATTCATTACGAATAAGCCAGCTAATGACGAATGGCTTGAAGAGCTCGAGTGCCATTTGCTTCGGAAGACCACATTCGTTGATCTTAAGCTTTGGACCAACAACGATAACTGAACGTCCAGAGTAGTCTACACGCTTACCAAGAAGGTTTTGGCGGAAACGACCCTGTTTACCCTTAAGCATGTCGCTGATTGACTTAAGACGGCGACGACCACCGGTCGCGTTTACCGCACGGCCACCACGAGCAGCTGAGTTGTCAATGAGTGCGTCAACCGCTTCTTGAAGCATACGCATTTCGTTACGACGGATGACTTCAGGGGCGTTAAGCTCAATAAGCTTTTTAAGACGGTTGTTACGGTTAATCACACGACGGTAGAGGTCGTTAAGGTCTGAGGTCGCAAAACGGCCACCAGTAAGTTGCACCATTGGACGAAGGTCCGGTGGGATAACTGGAAGAACGGTAAGCGCAAGGCTGTTTGGTGTAATACCAGCAGCGTGCATACCTTCAAGGACCTTAAGGCGCTTAAGAAGCTTCTTTTCGCGTTGACCCTTTGCGCCTTCAACTTCTTCGCTGAGTTCAGCAATGAGCACTTCGAGGTCGATTTCGTCGAGGAGTGCCTTGAGCGCTTGACCACCCATACCAACCTCGATGAGGTCTTGGTATTCTTCAGGAAGGTTTCGGTAGTCTACTTCGCTCATAAGTGAGTTCTTTGTAAGACTTTCGAGTTGTGTCTTCTTAAGGGTGTAGCTTTCTTCGAGCTCTTCGATTTCACGAGTTTGAGCTTCAGCAAGTGCCTTTACATCAGCACCTTCAGCTTCGGCTTCTTTTTCGAAACGCATCTTAATAGCCATGCGGCCAGCTTCGGTTTCAGCTTCGAGGTCAGCAAGGTTCTTGTCGCGTGACTCTTCGTCTGCCTTTAGGACTACGTAGGTAGCAAAGTATGCAATACGTTCGAGGTTACGAACAGTAATACCCAGAAGCAATGACATTGCGCTTGGAGTACCACGCATGAACCAGATGTGTGCAACTGGTGCAGCAAGGCTAATGTGCCCCATGCGTTCGCGACGAACAATAGACTTGGTAACAAGGTCACCGTTCTTGTCGACTGCAGCTTCGCGGCTACGAACACCCTTAAGCTTTGAGTCGTGTGGGTTGATGTCTTTTACTGGACCGAAGATTCGTTCACAGAAAAGACCATCGCGCTCTGGCTTTTGGGTACGGTAGTTAATAGTTTCAGGCTTAGTAACCTCACCATAACTCCACTTCTGAATATCTTCAGGGCTGGCAACACTAAGACGGATAGCGTCAAAATCAGCGATGCCGGTGTTGTTAGTTACGACGTGTGACATATTACGCCTCCTCCTTTACTTCTTCAATTTCATCAATGTCTTGGATGCTGATTCCATCTTCAACAAGGTCGTTCATTTCAGCATCAGCTTCGTCAAGAATAGCTTCGACTTCATCGCCGAGGTCTACCTCTGAAGCAGCAACTGGTTGGCCGTTAATAACGCTTCCAATCACCTGCTCAGCGTCGACAATCGCATCTTCTGATTCGTCCATAAGGTCGACACGAAGGCCGAGTCCTTGGAGTTCTTTCACGAGCACGTTGAATGACTCTGGAAGCTTTGGACCAACGATTGGTTCGTCCTTAATGATTGACTCGTAGGCCTTTGCACGTCCGTAAACGTCGTCGGACTTAATAGTAAGCATTTCCTGAAGTGTTGCAGCAGCACCGTATGCTTCAAGTGCCCACACCTCCATCTCACCGAAGCGCTGACCACCGTTTTGGGCCTTACCACCAAGTGGCTGTTGGGTCACCATTGTGTATGGACCAGTTGAACGGGCGTGGATCTTGTCGCTTACCATGTGGTGAAGCTTCAGCATGTGCATGACACCAACAGTGGTGCGTTCTTCAAATGCGTCACCAGTACGGCCGTCGAAGAGTTGGCTCTTACCGTCGCGGGCAAGACCAGCTTTTTCGAGCTCGTTAGAGATTACTTCGTCAGAGATACCGTTGAATGGAGGGGTTGCAACCTTGTAACCAAGTGCACGCACTGCCATACCGAGGTGAGTTTCGAAGAGCTGACCAATGTTCATACGGCTTGGGACACCAAGTGGGTTCAATACAACATCGACTGGAGTACCGTCTTCAAGGAATGGCATGTCTTCGACAGGAAGGATACGTGCCACAACACCCTTGTTACCGTGACGACCCGCAAGCTTGTCACCTACAGAGATCTTACGGAACTGAGCGACGAAGATTTGGATTTGCATAAGGACACCAGCCTTAAGTTCGTGACCGTTTTCACGGCTGAAGATCTTAACACCAACTACCTTACCGCCACCAGCGTTGTTCATGCGTTGTGAGGTATCACGGACGTCTTTAGCTTTTTCACCAAAGATTGCACGTAGAAGACGCTCTTCAGAACTGAGCTCTTGCTCACCCTTTGGAGTGATCTTACCAACAAGTACGTCGCCGGCCTTTACTTCAGAACCAAGCTGAACGATACCGCTTTCGTCGAGGTGACGAAGTGATTCTTCAGATACGTTTGGAATGTCGCGGGTTACAATTTCTGGACCAAGCTTTGTTTCACGAACTTCAACAGTGTAGTCCTTGATGTTCACACTCGTAAGTGTATCGTCTGAAACAAGACGGTTTGAAAGTACGATTGCGTCGTCCATGTTGTATCCGTTCCATGGCATGAAGGCTACAAGAAGGTCTTTACCAAGTGCGATTTCACCGTCGGCAACAGAAGCACCTTCGATAATGATGTCGCCCTTTTTCACCTTTTGACCACGAACAACACATACCTTTTGGTTGATTGAACGATCGTCGTTTGACTTCACAAAGTGAACTGGTTCGTATGACTTAACACCGTCTTTGTACTTAACTTCGACAATGTCGCCGTCAGCACGAACAACTTCACCGTCAGCTTCTGCAACAACGAGTTGGCTCGTGTTACGAGCGATTTCACCTTCGATACCAGTACCAACGATTGGTGATTCTGGCTGAAGAAGTGGCACAGCTTGCTTCTGCATGCTTGCGGCCATCAATGAACGGTCAACACGGTTCTTTTCTACGAATGGCACGAGTGACGCGGTGCTACCAAGGATTTGCTTGTGTGCTGCATCCATAAAGGTAACTTCACTTGCGTCAACCTGCTCAGGAAGAAGACCGTTACGTGCAGAAACACGTTCGTCGGCAAAGGTACCGTCTTCGTTGACGATAACGCCAGCGTCGGCAATCACTTCGGTAGCTTCTTGTGAAGCGTCGAGGTAGACAACTTCGTCGGTTACTTTACCGTTTGCAACCTTAAGGTATGGGGTTTCAATGAAACCGTACTCGTTAATACGTGCGTATGACGCAAGGTTAAGTACAAGCCCAATGTTGGCACCTTCAGGGGTTTCAACAGAACAAAGGCGACCATAGTGAGTCGGGTGGGCGTCACGAACGTCGAAGCCGGCACGTTCGCGGCTAAGACCGCCAGGACCCATCGATGAAAGACGACGCTTGTGCGCGAGCTCAGCAAGTGGGTTGGTTTCGTCCATAAGTTGTGAAAGCTGTGAGCTTGCGAAGAATTCGCGTACTGCAGCAACAACCGGACGGGCGTT
Source organism: Candidatus Microsaccharimonas sp. (assembly GCA_050730895.1). GTDB lineage: Bacteria > Patescibacteriota > Saccharimonadia > Saccharimonadales > Saccharimonadaceae > Microsaccharimonas. Next base: position 43,926 of record JBOHNV010000005.1, on the reverse strand, counting down.
AATGAGTTGTGATGGCGTCACTGTTTCGAGGTCAGACATTGACATGCGGTCCATAGCGTTACGTTGCATACGGAGCATACCAACGCGGAACTGACGAGCAACAAGCTCACCAACCAATTTCACACGACGGTTTGAAAGTGCGTCGATGTCGTCAGCGTCTTCTTGCGTGTTGTTGAGGCGAATAATTTCGCGAACAATTGCAATAAGGTCAGACACTTGGAATACACGGTTTTCAGTTACGTTTGCAACTTCAAGACCAAGGCGCTGGTTAAGCTTGTAACGACCTACGCGGCTGTAGTCGAAACGCTTGAAGTCGAAGAACATACGCTCGATCATTGAACGTGCGTTGTCAACGGTTGCAAGGTCACCTGGACGAAGACGGCGATATACCTCGATAAGTGCTTCGTTTGTACCACGAGCTGGGTCTTTGTCGAGGGTAGCGTCGAGGTATGTTACCTCACCAGTATCAACATCAGCGAAGAGGTCTTTAATTTCGCTTGTCTTGTTGTACCCAAGTGCGCGGAAAAGAGTTGTAACAGGCAGTTTACGACGGCGGTCGATTTTCACGTAGATAGCGCCGTTAGATGCGGTTTCGAATTCGAGCCATGCACCACGACCAGGAATAAGCTTTGCACCATAGTTGTTACGGGTTGCAAGGCGGTCGGCAGTAAAGAACACACCAGCAGAACGGATAAGTTGTGAAACAACTACACGTTCGGTACCGTTAATAATGAATGTACCGCGGTCGGTCATCCATGGGTAGTCACCAAGGTAGATTTCTTGCTCTTTTACTTCACCAGTTACCTTGTTGGTAAGCTCAACGATAGCGTGGAGCGGTGCGTCAAAGGTAACGTTGTTTTCTTTTGCGTATACTTCGGAGTTCTTAGGCTCTTGGAATGCGTACTTACCAAAGCGAAGCGCGAGCTTTTGGCCCGTGTAATCGTCGATTGGGTTAAGTTCTGCAAAGATTTCACCGAGTCCGGTTTCTACGAAATCTTTCCAACTCTCGCGTTGGTGTTGAATTAAGTTTGGTAGTGGAAGAGCGGTGTCGTCACTTGTGAAAAACACGCGCTTGTCGTTTGTACCTTTAGTACTTGCCATAGGTAAATGGACCTCACATTTAAATTGGGATTGATATTTGGGGTTTCTTTGGCGCCGAAGATTCCCTTAACCTCTGATTGCCGAACAGGACTGCCACGTCTACTCGTGCTCTATCTACGCTTCTCGCGGGCATAGATAACCAGGGCTACACTACTTCTTAGTACCCATTGTGAAGCTTTTTTATCAATTAGTCAAGGGTGTCGAGCCCCTATTTTGCATATGTCGTCCAAAGAAAAAACCCGCAGAGCGTGCGCATGCCAAATAGTGACACATACACGCCCTGCGGGGTTCCGGAAAGCCGACCTACAGCCGCACCATGGGGTCTGGGACTCCCACGCTCTCTCTGTAAGCGATTCGCTCACTCGCCCTCACTACTTCGCGTCGCCGCTTACGCTCGACGCGTGCCACGAACGACTTGTCCGCAGCAATGATGAGTGGCAGTGCGATCAGGTGTGCAACACCGACGAGGAATCCCGCCGGAATCAAGATGCACGTACTGACGGTGCGAAATACACCTGCCGTCCGGTTGGTTGATGTACTCCGTGCCTCGAGGGCAGGTATGCTCATCGTATACGCCTACTTCCTTTGTCGAATGGGGTATCTTTTTATTATACCATAAGTACTATGGTATTGTCAATGACACGTGACGGTAGTTAAGCTATGCTTTTTCGATAATGCCGTCAATAATACCGTAGGTCTTCGCCTCGTCGGCACTCATCCAGAAGTCGCGATCGACATCTTTTTCGATTTTACTTAGTTTTTGACCTGTATTTTTAGCAAGGATTTCATTAAGCTTGCCCTTGAGGAATAGTCCTTCACGGAGGGTGATTTCTTGATCGGTAATTTTACCTTGCGTACCGCTCGATGGCTGGTGAATCATAATACGGCTGTTCGGCAAGGCGAAGCGCTTCCCTTTTGTGCCACTCGAAAGCAGAAACGCCCCCATACTTGCCTGCAAACCAATACCAATGGTTTGAACATCCGGCTGAATAAACTGAATTGTATCGTAAATACCTAGGCCATCGTACACGCTTCCACCAGGGCTATTAATGTAGAGTTTGATATCCTTTTTTGGGTCTTCGTAAGCAAGGTGCAGTAGCTGCGCAATAACAATATTTGCAGTATGCTCGTTCACTTCTTCGCCAAGGAAGATAATACGCTCCTTTAACAGGCGCGAATAAATATCGTAGGCACGCTCACCGTCGTGTGATTTTTCAATAACCGTTGGAACGAGATAACTCTTTGGGGAACTCATAGCTGGTAACTCCTCGTGTATTACTATGGCGCTGTTTACGCCTTCATCTTTATCTATTGTACATAAAAATTAGCACTCAGGTCAAGTGAGTGCTAATTTGATTGCTTCTAACTACTAGTTGTGCGGTGTTACTTTACCACCGTTGAGTTCAACAAGGCGTTGAATGGTGAGCTCGGTAATGAAGTGGTTAGCAATATCGCGGCGCACTTCTGGGGTTTCAAATTGCTTTAATACCTCTGGGTTGTTGGCGTATTGTTGCTTGTGAACTTCAACATGTGCGTCGATTTCGGCGTCGGTCGCAGAAATTTTTTCTGCTTTGCTGAGTTCGTTCAACACAAGACCAGCTTGAGTTCGCTTTTCAGCTGTTGGCTTCACCTCTTTTTCTCGCCATTCGTCTTCGTCCTTAAAGCCGTTAGCTTCTAGGTAGGTGTGGAGGTCAAGTCCACGGTACATAAGATTTTGAGAGAAGTCTTGTTCGATCGAGCGCATTTGGTCGTTCACAAGCACCTCAGGTGCAGGAACGGTGCTCTTTTCGATAAGCGCGGCAATCATGTCATCTTTGAGCTTGTCTCCAGACTCGCGCTCTTTTTGCGCTTGGATCTCACTCTTGATGCTTTCTTTCATTTCTTTAAGAGTCTTAAACTCACCTGCTTTTACCGCAAGATCGTCGCTTTCTTCAGGAAGTACAAGTTCAACGACCTTTTTAAGTGTGGTAGTGAAGGTAACCTTTTCACCCGCAAGGTCTTTTGCGTGATAGTCTTGAGGGAATTCAAGTTCGAGGTCGAACGTTTCGCCCGCTTTGTGGCCAACAACACCCTCTTCAAAACCAGGGATGAACTGGTTAGAGCCAAGCTTAAGAGTGTAGTCGGTGCCAGTACCACCGTCGAATGGTACGTCACCCTTTTTACCGATAAAGTCGATGACAGTTTCGTCGCCGTCTTGAGCTTTGCGAGTAACTTCTTTCTTTTCAGCTAGGCCAGCACGCATACGTTCAACTACATCGTTAATTTCAGCTTCAGTTACCGTAACTTTTTCGGCTTTTACGTCGAGCTTTTTGTAATCGCCAAGCTTCACCGGTGGAAGCACTTCGACTTCAGCGGTAAATTCGAGCTGTTCACCTGGAACATACTTTTTAACGTCGACCATTGGGCGGTCGAGCGCTTGAATTTCTTCAGCCAAAAATGCTTCGGCAACAGCTTTGCTGATTGCGTCATCGAGAAGTTGCTCTTGGAGCTGCTGTGGATCAACGTGCTTTGCTGCCACACTTGCAGGTACTTTACCTTTACGGAAACCAGGAACCTTAACGGTTTTACTGAGTTTCACGAGCGCAACTTTTTGAGCGTCAGCCAGAGCGGCTGCGTCAAGCGTAATGGTTAGTTCTACTTTAGTGTCGGATAGGTTTTTTACAGAAGTCTTCATATACTTTCTATTGTAACAGAGGTAGAGGATGCTGGCAAGGCGGGCTAAAGTATCCTTATTGTGTACAAGCGACACATTCCGCAGCCCGAGTTGAGATGGGCGCAGAGGCCCCATAGAAACCCGGTGCGAGGACGTTCGCGGTATACGATAAGATACTTTAGCCTACGCTTGCAGCTTCTCTGCTATCTGTTCAATCGAAAGTTTTTCTTCTGTTTCGTGTTCAATATCTTTTAATGAATACTCACCCGATTCGGCGTCTTTTTGACCCACGAAAAGTAGGTACGGAATATTCTTTTTTACAGCGGTTTTAATTTGCTTATCGAGTTTTCGAGCGGTAATGTCGACTTCAATATTAAGGCCTTCTTTGCGGAGCTGGTATGCAACGCGACGGGCGTCTTCGAGGGCGTCACCGATGACCACGATGTAGGCATTTGTTTTCGATACATTCTGCGGGAGCAGGCCGTGCACATCGAGGAAGTGTTCTATCATCGTGCCACCAGGGGCCATCCCTACGGCACTTATTGGCTCGGCACCAAACAGCCCCACGAGTCCATCGTAGCGGCCACCGCCAAAGAGTGAACGGTTGTTATCGGGGTGAGTGTCGAATACTTCGAATACAGTACCGGTATAGTAGTCGAGACCGCGCATAAGGGTGGCGTCGAAGACTGCACCGTCAACGCCGGCACTCGCCAAACCTTCAAAGACTTCTTTCACTTCAGACAGAGCCGAAGCCTTCTTAAGTTCTTCCGGGAGCTCATCGACTGATGTTGCATCGATAATTTGTTTTATCTTCTCGATATCATCTGCCTGCGCTTCACCAAGAATCGCCAGCGCTTGTTCGTCGAAGTCTTGTTCGGTGATTTTATTACGACGGTCAAATAGTTTTGTCATTTGCTGGGCGCCTACCGTGTCGAGTCCAAGGAACTCGGCCATCATATAATGGATGAACTTCCGGTTATTAACACGAATCACATAATCACCTTTTTTCGCCCCAAACTCTTTTAGAATCGCATCGGCAATCGTAATAACTTCAATGTCGGCGGCAATTTCATCAACGCCAAATACATCCACGTTGAGTTGCCAGAACTCACGCTCACGACCACGTTGCGGGCGCTCATATCGCATAAAGTTAGCGATTGAAAATAGACGCGCTGGGTAGGCAAGCTCCTGGCGACGGGCGGCAACCATACGGCTAATAGAAGGGGTCATCTCTGGGCGAATCGCCACTGTACGGCCACCGCGATCAGAGAACGTATAGGTTTGCTCATTCACGAGTTCCTGCCCACTCTTTGCAGCGTAGATTTCGAGGTTCTCTAAGATAGGCGCACCATACTCTTCGTAGCCAAATCGCTCAACGACTTTTTTCCAAGTCTCAAAGATGTAGTTTTGTACCCGCTTTTCTTCCGGGTAATAGTCACGCGTGCCTTTGTAGGCTTGGGCAGATAATGATGTCATATTGCTTTTATTTTCGCACGGTTAAGGGGTGAACACAAGCACTAACCCGTAAAACTAAGCTAATATCAGCCAATCTGGGTCGGTTTTTTTATGCAAGTCGGCACGCTCGGCGCCACCAAGTCCTACCAGGGCCGCATTAAAGAGACCCTTTTGCACATACTCCCCTGCTCCCTCCCTAAAGCCAGCAAGGTCGGCTTCGGTAATACCGCCAGCCTTAAAGGCACTCTCTTGAAAATCCGTTACCATGTAGTGTTGAGCTGGTTGTCGCATCCGTCGCGTTTGATTGTCGGGAAGCTCATCGAGCATGCCTACCAACGAATTAAACCGCACAGGATGCGTAGGCATTGCCGCAATTCGAAGTACCTGATGCCGATGGATGTCACCTTGGGCTGCCATAGAGCGTACTCGAAGTAATCGAACGGCGACCCGTGCAATACCAAACGGCATTGTCTCACGCCGGTTTTGACCTTCAATAGCATCCATTACGTCTTTATATACACGATGTTGGTAGGCGATACTGTCGATAGAAACCTCTTTTGTTGAACGAAAACGAAATGTTGTTTGCTCACCAGTCGCAAGTAGTTGACCGGTATATTCCTCGAGCGTGGTGCTCGGCTGAAAAGTATGCCATATAGCATGTGACATACCTGAATTGTATTCGAGGGTATCACTCATAGTATTAGTATGGCACGCTATATGTAGCGGGTCAACAAAAGAATGACGCTACAGGCGGTGTTGTTGGATCCAGGCGTACATCGCAATACCCGAAGCCACACCCACATTTACCGATCGTGTGGAACCAAACTGTTCGATCATTACAATCGAATGCGCCGCGTCGAGTAGCTCCTGCGACAGCCCTTCACCTTCAGACCCGAACACCAGCACAGCATTTTCCGGCAAACCGGTCTCACCGAGTGGTTGAGCACCCTTTACAATATCGATTGCAATCACCTCACGATCTTCAGCGTGCATCTTCTCAAAGAAATCCTCAGGTGTTTTATGGTATTCCAAATGAAGATACGCGTCGGTTTTCATAGCACCGCGCTTATTCCATTGCCGCCTACCGATAATATGCACTTTGCGCACGTTAAACGCATTGGCATTACGAATAATCGTTCCCATATTAAAGTCGCGCGTCAGATTTTCGACAGCAATTTCAAGTTCCGAACGTGATTTGTCGAGCGACGCAACGATTGCCTCGACCGGCTTACCTCGGTAGACATCGATTACATTTCGAGTATCAGGTGCTGTATCTTTCATGCTTGACCTATTTATAGAACGCTAGCGCTGTCGTAGCTTGATCGCAGTGATGATACGAGTGTGCGAAGCTCAGTTGTTTGCTTTACACCCGGATTGAGTGTTCCAAATGGATCAAAGATTTGACGAACTTCTTCATAAAGTCGCGCGTGTGCATCGTCGAGCGTAGCCCAGGCAGCGTTGGCCTTTAAGCGCCCCTCGGCTCCATCGGCAGTGAATGCTCCTCCGCAGTGGTCAACAAGCGTAGCGTATTCGGTAAGTAGCTTGAATATTTTTTGCTTAGCACTTACAGAGTCAAGATCGAGCAACGGGTAGACATTATAAACACCCGAGAGCATATCGAGCTCCAACGGAAGTTCAATATGGTGCTTTTTCGCAAGCTCGGCAACCGACTGCTCGAATTCTTCGCTCCGGTTAGCTGGTACCGATGATCCGCTCACAAGAGGCATTGGAACTTTATCGTCACTCGCGCCGAGCTGCAAGGTTTGTACAAGTCCAGTAACACCAAGGAAGTCGGCCGGATCCCGCTCGGTTGAATCAATAGAAGTAAGGTTTTCTTTCTTTAAGAGCTTTCTGAGTCGTTTCAGTTTAGCGTCTTGAGCGCGCACACTAAAGTCGTTAAATCGAATATAGACGATAGCGCCCACCTGCTCAACAGATCCGAGCAAGCTAAATGAGGCGCCGTTTTTAGCAACGCGTCGAAGCAAGTCACCATCCATAACGCGTAGTTCATCTGGGTCAAGCGAAAGAAGCTTCTCGCCAAGGTCGCGTGCAGCTTCGACTGAACGCATTGACACAACCACGTGCGTATCGTCGACCGAATAAAATTCAGTTTTAAATACCGCTTCTGAAATAATACCGAGCGTCCCCTGACTCCCAACGAAAAGTGGCGTCAAATCAATTGAACCGTCTTTAGAGCGAATTTCAGAAATGCGCTTGTAGCCAGTATTATCGCGTGTGGTATCTTCTGAGATCTGCTTGATAAGTTCGGCGTTATCTTCTAAAAGACCTTCGAGCTTGCGGTAAATTTCACCTTCAAAGGTTTGTAAGCCAAGCTTCTTGTTAATGTCACGACGAGAAAGCTTACCAGTTTCGATAATATCGCCATTTGCTAAAATAATTTCGAGCTTTTTAATTGAATCCGCCACACCGCCATCGACGCCAAGACTATCATTGGCAATCGCGCCACCAACGGAAATATCGCGCACTCCTCGGTGCCAGGCGCCCGGAAGCGTCAACCCCTGCCACTTTAGCGTGCTCTCTAACACCGACAACGAAACACCGGGTTGTACGTGCACTAGTTTATCTTTTGCTAGAATCTCAAGAATCTCACTAAGGTTCTTTGAAGTATCAACAACAATACCCTTACCAATTGCCGCACCAGTTGGGTCACCACCGAATCCACGAAGCGTAATACCTACGACGTGCCCCTTTTCGGCGAGCTGCCAAGTAAAGCGCGCAATTTTACGAATATCATTTGTGACACGGGGAAATGCCACAATTTCTGGTGCGATACTTAAAATACTACCATCGGTAGCGTAGGCTTTGCGAAGTGACTGGGCGCTCGAAACTTCACCCGATAGATGTTGACTGAGATATGCGGCAATTTTATTCATGTTCCCCTAATTCCTCACTTGTGTTGCTTATATAATAGCACAAGCGTAACGGGGATAAAGAATGAAGCTTAGCGACGAGCCATATAGAGCGCGGCTTCGGCCATGCGACCCAGTGAATCAAGCTGACTATGCCCAGCGGGCATCATATTTTCCTTTGATGACCCAAACTCCACAAGGCGCACAGTAACACCACGCTCCCTCGCAACATCTGCGAGGTTCGATAGATCTTTCGCGAGCGTTACAGAACTTTCGCGGCCGTGCGCGATGGTAATATCTGCCTCGTGAAGACGTGGGCCTATTTCACTGCGGTTAGCAAGCGCACCCCAAAGTGCGCCCTCGAGCCCTTTTCGAAGGCCCGCACCAGAAGCCGCCGCAGCAACCGCCTGTCCGATTCGCGACTTCAAAGCAGTATCTATATGGGCGGTTTGGTCATTGAGCATTTCGAACATTGTTACAGGGTGACCAATCGTGGTGTTTTCTGTTAAATATACGAGTCGTCGGTAATGTTCAATCTTAGCAAGTCGTTCGGTCGACATCTTAAGCTGATTCATAATACTGCGATTTGCAGTTCCATTAACCGGCTCTACGAGCGTCATCTTTGAAATATGTAACTGCTTCTCGAAACGGCCCCTCGCTAATACGCGCGCGAGTGCAACGGCAGAATACGCGCCCAAAGACTCACCATATGCTTGAATCTCATCGCCATCTTTAAACGCAACCACCTGATCAGCAGCTTTTAATTGCGCGTGGGCTAATGCATCAAAGTCGCCAGAAAATGACTGCGCAAATTGAAGAGGTGTCATAAATCCTCCTTTGGTATTCTTTGGATCTTGATAGTCCATAGTTACTCCAGGAAGTTCGATATCGAGAACTCGTGCACCCGCTTGGTGAGCGTGTATTTGCGTTTTACGCTCAGAGAGTTCGTCGATGCGGTAATTATGACTCTGGAACTTTAAAATTGTCGGTCCAATTCGTTCGCCACTCGTATTTAAAGGTCGCGCATCGGCATTAAAGACATTAATATATTGTCCGTTACCGAGAGGTTCAACGAAATGACGCTCTACATGCATTCCGGCCGGACCCTTGGCGCTATTTTCATATATCCCGTCACGTTTAAGATATCCGAGTTCGTCGGCCGTTGCACCTTCCCAGTTACGGTAGTTAAGCCCAACCTGTTCAAACTCATTCATAGTGCTTATATTATATAATAAATACTAATAATTGGCAATTGTGACCCTCTAGTCTTTTCATCTTCACCCCATTTTGCTATAATCTATTGAGTTCAGTCGCATGCGGATGCGGTGGCTGCGTGAAACGCAAGTTTATCGTAGACACGCCCGCGTAGAACATCCGTGCGGATGTGGTGGAATTGGTAGACACGCTAGTCTTAGGAACTAGTGCCGAAAGGCGTGAAGGTTCAAGTCCTTTCATCCGCACCACGAAATTATAAAATAAGCCCCTCGAAAGAGCGGCTTATTTTTATTTCCAGTGTGTAGCTAAATAATATCGCTGTCTTTTGAAACGTGTTTCGGTAGTCCAACAAAGGCAATAACTGCTGCCACTAGAATAAGCGCTCCGGCAATTAAAGCAGCCATTGAGATTCCGCTCATAAAGGCCTCTTTTGCAGCATGCACAGTTGCATCTGCGGCAGGCCCCAGCTTTTCGGCAACACTAATAGCAACAGCCAGTGAGCTCTCGAGACCTTCTTTTACAGCACCGCTAAAGGCGCTGGCAGCTTCACGAATCTTATCTGAATATACGGCGCTCAAAATCGCACCAAGCACCGCTACACCAAGCGCCCCACCAAGCTCACGGGTGGTATCGTTCATAGCCGAACCCATTCCCGAGCGGTTACGTGGCACAGACGCCATAAGAATATTAGTACCCGGCGTCATTGCAGCCGAAATACCGAGCATCATAACCAACATTACACCAAATAGGTGCCAGTAGGTCATATCCTGCGTCCAGGTCGACATACTAAAGAAAGCAATCGCAGTAAGCGTCAACCCACCAGAGATTGTGGCACGAGCACCAAATTTCTTTACGATGTTTGGAATAAACGGCGAAATGAACATCATTGGAAGCATCAATGGAATCATAAGCAATGACCCTTCCAGCGCACTGTAGCCCATTACGAGCTGCATAAGCTGGCTCATTGAGAAGAATACACCGCTCATTGCCAAGAACACGAGTGTCAACGTAAGTGACGAGACCGAAAAGGCACGGTTTTTAAATAAACTCATATCGAGCATTGGGCTTTTGGTGCGTAGTTCCCAGAAAATGAAAGCAGCAAGCGCCACAACCCCACCAATTAGGCTGGTTGCCACCATTGGATCAAGCAAGCCTTCCGAAGGAGCTTCGGTAATACCGAATACGATACCAAAAATAGCAAGTGCCGAGAACAATCCGCCAAGCCAATCAACCGGGTTCTCTTCTTCGTCGCGTGACTCGTGTGCCAAATATTGGTTTGCAACGAACCCGACAACGGCAATAATTGCACTAAAGTAAAAGAGTGAGTGCCATGTAAAGTGTTCGAGTAGCACACCGCTAATAACCGAGCCGAACATCATGCCCACACCAGCAACGGCACCCCAAATAGCAACCGCACGTGCACGTTCACCCTTAGGGAAGGTATTATTGATAATAGAAAGCGTGGTCGGCATTACAAACGCACCACCAATTCCCATAACGATACGCGCAATTATGAGTTCCGTGCCGTTTTGCGCCAAGAACCCTGCATAAAACGAACCAGCGGTAAAGATTGCTAACCCAATTTGCATCGCAAGCTTACGGCCATAGCGGTCACCAACAGCACCCGCGATAAACAAGAGGCTTGCAAATACGAGTGTATAGACGTTCACTACCCAGGTAAGTTCGAGTTGCTTTAGGCTTAAGTCGGCCGACATAAGCGGTAGTGCCATATTAAGGCTTCCGTTTGCCAGCATTACCCCTAGTAGTGTTAAACAGAGTGTGCCAAGAATCCACCACCGTCGGTGGTAGGTTTGCGGATCAATGCCTTCAAGGTCTTTGTCGGCATGGATAATAGTTGCTTCCTTTGCTACAGCGGCGCGCTTTTGGGCGCCTTTTGTAGACTTCTTTCTCAGAAATTTAAACATGTGTTTCCTTTTATTGTATTAAACGAGAGGAGGGTTATTTCACAGAAAAAGAGAGCGCCTAAACGCCCTCTCTTCGGTAAAACGCAAGGACCGCATCTCCGTAACTACGATTGTCCACCACAACAACTCCTAATTCGGTGGGAACCTCACCCTTACCTGTATACGATAATACCATAAGCCCATTCGGTTTCAATAGTTTTGTGAGCTTTCCTACTGTGGATAACTGGAGGTCATGGTACGGTGGGTCAGCAAAAATAACATCAAACTGCTCGTTAGTAGTGCTCGCCCAGCTTGCCACAGGTGCTTTTATAAGCTTTATTTCATCTGTTACACCGAGTGTTCTCACATTATTACTAATCACGCTTTGCGCAGCGCGGTCACGTTCAATAAATGTTGCGAATTTCGCACCACGACTTATAGCCTCAAGGCCTAAAGAGCCGCTTCCGGCAAATGCATCGAGGATATTTGCACCCTCAATTTCATCACCGATAATATTAAATAGCGAACCACGGATTCGTTCGCCCATAGGGTGTGTGCGATTCGTGCCAGACCCTTCGATGATGCGACCACCGAATTTACCAGCAATAAGCCGGAGTTTCATTACTTTGTCACCCCTTTAGAGGCGGCATACCACGCTAACACCACATTCTTCATAAGTAATGGTGCGAGCTTTTTACGCGTCACACCGCCCAAATACGCCGACCAACCGGTGCGGACATACTCTTGGTAGGTTTTCATGTCATCAATTGCCTTTACCGATTCAAGGAAAAACGGAACATACCCCTCTTCTTCAATTCGCTGTAAATCACCCTGTTTAATGCCAATATTCTTGAACTTTCCAATGGCAATTGCCGAGGTTACACCCCACTCGTAGCCTACATGAGCGCTAAATACCCCGCCGCTTCCCCAATATTGCCAGTTCTTCGACAATGTATCGCGCCTATTCGTACCCTTAATCATAATTTTTTCTCGCTTTGTTGCACGCTCAGAGTGCGGCTTTCCCCAAAGCTCCTCAATTTTCTCAGCCAGCGGATAGTGGTGCGCTGGTGTTAGCCCATCGACAATAGCATGCGACAGCCACGCTGCCTCAAACCCAGCTCGCTCTTCGTCTTCAGTACGAAGCGCTTCTGCCAAGTTATAAATATGATCTTTAATAATTCCTACAAGCGGGTCATCGACTCCAGCGTCTGGATTAATAAAATGCCAGGGCTCATCAATCGATGGACTCTTGCTTTTAATACCATCGGGGCCGTTTTTACCTTCAAAGTGAAGAATCGTCTTGATAGACGGAAAGAAGGGGGTGCGACCAATGTGGTGAATAAGGTGTCGTTTCGCAACGCGATCAATGCGCTGGTGTGCGCCTACGAAATTTCCCGACTTATGGTGAAAAGTTGTTCCTGCGTACATAGTGTAGATGGTTGTTAGTTAAGAGTGGTAAGCCGTTGATACATACCAACTTGGCTCGCCAACTGTGTATAGTGTAGCAGATTTTCACCGGAGGCGACGAACTGTTTTGCAGCCGCCTGAGCACGCGCAATCAGCTTTGTATCACCAAGTGTTGCGACTTGAAGATTCAGCGCACCATGCTGAGCTCGACCATAAATTTCGCCCGGCCCACGAAGCTTTAGATCCACCTCGGCCAAGTAAAACCCATCGTTACTTTTTTCAATCTCTTTGAGGCGCTGTGATGGCGCTTTTGAATCACTCGGAATAATATAGCAGTAGCTTTGGTGTTCACTGCGACCAACTCGGCCACGCAATTGGTGCAACTGCGCTAATCCAAACCTATCACCATCCTCAATAAGCATCACCGTAGCATTTGGTACGTCGACCCCCACCTCAACCACGGTGGTACTCACTAAAACATCTATCTTACCGTTTGAAAACTCGGTCATAACGGCGTCTTTATCGGCTGGACTGAGCTTACCGTGGAGTAATCCTATAGTTCGATGCTTAAATATTGAACTCTTCAAGCGTTTATACTCTGCCTCAACACTTTTCAGGTCGTTATCGGGATTGCTGTCGATAAGATTACAAATAACATACGCTTGTCGCCCCTGTTTTAATTGTTCGTCAACCAACGCGTAAAGTTGCGGACGGCTATTGGGCGACCATATTTTCGTTTCGATTGGTTTTCGATTAGCCGGCTTCTGGTTCAAGATAGAAATATCAAGCTCACCGTATACTGTGAGCGCGAGGCTTCGAGGAATCGGCGTAGCGGTCATCGCTAGCAGATGAGGCATTTTTTTTGACTTCTTTAAGAGCTCTTGGCGCTGTGCCACACCAAAACGGTGCTGTTCGTCAATAACGACAAACCCTAATGTATGAAACTCGACACCCGACTGAATCAAGGCGTGGGTACCTACGACAACATCAACCTCGCCCGAACGAATCGCAGCGTAAAGAGCCTCGCGAGCCTTTCCTTTTACACTTCCTGTTAGAAGCCCTACGCGAACACCGAATGGTGCCAAAAGTTTGTCGAGCGTTGCAGCGTGCTGATTTGCCAGAATCTCTGTTGGTGCCATAAGTGCGGTCTGAAACCCTTCGTGCGCCGCCTGCCGCGCCGCCAAGCCCGCTACAACTGTTTTTCCAGCGCCTACATCGCCCTGCAGTAACCTGTTCATCGGCTCTGCTTTTTCGAAATCCTGCAGAATATCCCAGGCTGCAATGCGCTGCGCGCCGGTAAGATCAAACGGCAACTTTTGCACAAAACTTTTTACCACGTTTTGGTCGAACGGTATTCGCCAACCTTCGAGTTTGGCATTCTCCTGCTTATTGAGCTGGCTTGCAAGAAGAAGCTGGAATAGCTCTTCAAAAGCCAACCGTTCGCGCGCAGCCTCGGTTTCAGCTCGAGTTTCCGGAAAGTGCATGCCAATAATTGCATCGCTGTAGCTGGCCAGCTTTTCTTTTTTGACTACGTTTTCAGGCAATGTTTCTGGCAACATAGTCATTAGAGGCTTCAGCTCGGCCAAAATTTTACGCACTAATTGTGTTTTTAACCCCGCCACTGCTCGATATATCGGAAGAATTCTATCGGTCTCGCCAGCTGTACCATCTTTTGGCATATCACTTACTTTTTCGGCACTTGGATTTGTAAGCTGATACCGATTGTAGCTAAATTCAAATTCGCCTGAAAAGTAAAACTCCCCGCCGGCCTTTAGCTGCGTAGCGCGGTATGGCTGGTTGAACCATACTGCCTGCACCTTACCGCTATCATCGGCAAGCGTTGCTGTCGTTACCTTCATACCTCGGCGCACAGGACGCGTGTCTATTTTTTCGCAGCGCGCTTTAATTGTTACCTTGCCTGGGGAAATTTCCGATAGTTTTGTTACGTGAGAAAAATCCTCATAAGCACGTGGCAAATAAGTAATAAGGTCTCCGACCGTGCGAATGCCCGCCGCTGTAAATTGTTCGCCTGCCTTCGGGCCAACACCCTTTACTTTTTCAAGCGAGGTTGTAAGATTCATAAGTCTAATTCACGAAGGTTATAAAACCTCGTCACCCCATTACTCTCAAAGTACGTGTAAAAAACAGTTGCTGCTTCGTCGGCAGTAAATACCTCGCCTGAATACACCTTCATGCTACGGCGACCATTATCCCATATTAACGTCTCTAATGGCCGGCCACTATAATCACCGGGTTTTCCAATCGTAAACTGGTACGCAACAGAAGGATCATCGGGATCGAGCGTACGGACTTCGAGGATCATCGCCTCGGCAGAGCCTATGCACTGGATATACTCCTCAGAAAGTGGCGTATCCTCTACAACATCAGCCCCCTTGGGTGCGCGCCATACACTATAGGCCCAAAAAGATGTGCCATTCATTTGATTTAATGTAAATCTAATTTGCTCTGGGTACGGGCGCATGGAGTCGAGTAACGCACTGCGGCTTGACCCATTTACTTGCTGGACGTGCGTTGGTGGTGTTGGCTTTTTTCGATGTTGCGCAAGTGAATCGAAAGCATCGTTCATTTTTTGAGATTGACGAAGCTTTAACAGAACGTGCTCGAACGCATCAGATTCGTTATCAAATACCTTCAGTGTTGATTCGAACATCGCGGCGCGCTCGTCGGTAATATACACCCTAAAACCCTCGGTATTATGCTCTAGTACAACCGCATCGGGAGTCGAGGTTCCTTTGCTATACAAAATCGGGGCATCAAGCTTTTCGGCGTGCACGATGTTCATGAGCTCTGTGATGTTCATTGTGCGCCCTCAAACATTACCGAACAAGAATAAAGTTATTCTTGCCCTTTTTAATAAGTGTTTTATCCGAAATTGGTTGGTCTTCGGTGACTTTTTCAGCGTTCACCGAAACAGCTCCGCCGCTTATAAGACGGCGCGCTTCGCCATTGCTGCTTGCTGCGCCGCTCGAAACGAGCGCCTCAACAATAGTTACTCCAACAGTTGCCGTTGGAATTTCGTCAGCAAGCATTTCAATTTCTTCATCCGAAAGGTTTGCAACACTTTCACCACCGAATAGTACCGCCGTTACCTTTTCAACACCCGCCGCGCGTGATTCACCATGAACGATTTTAGTGACTTCGCGGGCAAGTGTTTTTTGCGCTTCGCGAGCGCCAGGATTGGTAGCAACTTGCTCGGCCATACGGTCGATAGCCTCTTTATCAAGCAATGTGTAGACTTTTGCGTAGTCAACGACGCCTTCGTCGTCGGCGTTCAGCCAGAATTGGTAGAATTTGTACACACTCGTCTTTTTTGAATCAAGCCAGACAGCACCGTCTTCAGATTTTCCGAATTTCTTACCTGTTGCCTTGTTGATAATAAGCGGCGTTGAGTAAACGTGTGCTTCACCGCCTTCGACGCGGCGAATTAGATCGACGCCGGCGATTGAGTTACCCCACTGGTCGGCACCACAAAGCTGCAAAGTTACGCTGTGGTTACGGTAAAGGTCAAGGAAGTCGTAGCCCTGAATAAGCGAGTAGCTAAATTCGGCGTAGCTAATACCCGAACCACCTTCACCAAGACGATTCTGTACGAAGTCACGACCAAGCATTTGACTTAATGGAACGTGCTTTCCTACGTCGCGAAGGAAGGTTAGGTAGTTAATATTTTTAAACCAGTCATAGTTATCGACGATTTCAAAAGATTGACCAGCAAATACTGTTTTGTATTGTTCTGCTATGGCAGCCTTATTGCGCGCGATGTCATCGAGCGTTTGTAAGTTGCGTTCGTCTTTTTTACCATCTGGGTCACCGATCATACCGGTTGCACCACCTACAAGTAAGTACGCCTTGTGTCCAGCATCAATAAAGTGGCGGACCATCATGGCAGCCGCAAGATTGCCGATAGTCATACTATCTGCAGAAGGGTCGACACCCCAATAAAAAGAGATAGGGCCATTGTCTAGGGCTTTAATGTCTGGGTAGGTCATTTGGTTAACAAAGCCACGCCAAGTCAACTCTTCGGATAAGGTCATGCCGTCTCTCTTTCTCTTTAATTACTCTTGTAAGTATATCAAAAACTACAGCCTAAATACAGGAAGGAAATGTATATTTCTAAACAACTGCGTGCTACAATATAACGAGTAAATTGCTTATGAGAATTGAGTTAAGGTGAGTAAGAAAAAATCGACCAAGAAGAAGATTAGTCTGTATTCGAATTTATCGCAAAAAACGTCGAAGATGACGCAAAAGCGTAAAACTAAAAAAGATGCAGAAGCCCGACGTCGCGCAGAATATCTAGCGACGCTTCCAAAACATCCCGTAAAGCGGTTCTTTTACCGTCTACATCCAAAACGTTTCTGGGCGTATTGGTTTAGTAAACGTGGCGCCATGATGGCCCTTAAAATTGCTGGTATTGCAGCACTATTACTCGCCCTCTTTGTCGGGAGCCTTTTTGCCTATTTCCGAAAAGACCTCGACCAGATTCGCCCAGGTGAAATCGACAAACGCGTCCAAACCACCGTCACTACCTACCTCGACCGTAACGGCGAACTTCTCTGGGAAGATAAAGGGGGTGGTAACTATAAGCTCGCCGTAAAGAGCGAAGACCTTAGCCAGAACCTCAAAAATGCTACCGTAGCGATTGAAGACCGCGACTTCTTCTCACACAATGGTGTCAGTATTAGCGGTACGACACGTGCTGTTATTAACAACTTTACAGGAGGCTCAGTTCAGGGTGGCTCAACACTTACCCAACAACTTGTAAAGCAAGTATTCTTCGCAGACGAAGCCAACGATCGTGGCCTCAGCGGTATTCCGCGTAAAATTAAAGAGCTTATTCTTGCCATCGAGATTGAGCGCATGTACAACAAAGATCAGATTCTGACACTCTACCTCAACGAATCGCCGTACGGTGGGCCTCGAAATGGCGCCGAATCAGGTGCCCAAGCCTACTTCGGTAAGTCGGCTAAAGACTTAACGATCGCAGAGGCGTCGCTTTTGGCGGCTATCCCCCAGAACCCTACTGTATACAACCCGTATAATGTAGCCGGCCACGAAGGGCTCATTAACCGTCAGCATTTGGTACTGAAGGCGATGTACGAAGTTGATTACATCACTAAAGAGCAAATGGACGAAGCACTTGCCGTGCCAATCCTTGACACCCTTCAAGAACAAAAGAGCCAATATGAGAATATTAAGGCGCCGCACTTTGTACAAATGGTTCGCGCCGAGCTTGAAAAAGAACTTGGCGCCGCAACTGTTGGTCGGGGTGGCCTTACTGTAAAGACTACGCTCGATATCCGTATCCAGAACAAGCTTGAAGAAGCAATGGATGAAATGTTCGGATCATATGTGCCAGCCTGGGCTGGATTTAGTAACGGCGCTGCAACAGTCGAAGATACCCAAACAGGCCAAATTGTTGCCCTTATGGGAAGTCGTGATTTCGAATTCGAAGGATACGGCCAAGACAACGCAGCTACGGCCTACATTCAGCCTGGTTCAAGCGTCAAGAGTCTTGTCTACTCGGAACTCTTCGAACAGCGCCCTGAAGGCCAGCAAAACTACGGAAGTGGCAGTATTCTCGTGGACGAACCTATCGATTCTATCTACGGCGCTAAGCTCCAAAATGCCGACCGTTCATTCCGAGGCTCAGTGTCTATTCGTACAAGCCTTGCTACCTCGCGCAATATTCCTGCAGTAAAAGCAATGTACATTTCTGGAGTTGAACCAACCATTGAAACAATTCGCAACTTAGGTGCAAAGAGTTACTGTACTATTGGTGCCGACAAACAAGCCGGTCTTGCATCCGCGATTGGTGGATGTGGCGTACAGCAAATCGACCTCGTGAACGCCTATGCGTCACTTGGCCGTATGGGTGCCTACAAACCACAGTCATCGGTGCTTGAAGTGAAGAACAGTTCTGGTGAAGTTCTTAAAAAGTGGTCAGATACCGAAGCAAAACAAATTATCGACCCGCAATCTGCCTTCGTCGTTTCCGACATTCTTTCCGACGTAAACGCCAGCTCGTCACTCGGTAACTATGCGGCCAAGAACATCCCAGGCGTTAAAACAGCTACCAAAACCGGTACCTCCGACAAGGGTGGTAATGCTAAGGACCTTTGGATGATGAGCTACTCTCCGGCACTCACTATGGGTGTATGGCTCGGTAACCCAGACACAACCATTCTTAAAAATGGTACGTCGTCACTTGGTAGCCCAATCGTGGCAAAGGTTATGGAATACGCTCACAAAGAAGTGTACGCAGCCGAAGGTAAATGGAAGTCTGGCGATTGGTTTACACAACCAAATGGTATTCAGCGTATCGGCAAAGAGGCCTATCCTTCATGGTGGAGCAAGTCTCAGGGTCAAACCAACACCAAGATGACCTTTGATCGTGTATCACGCAAAAAAGCAACCGACTGTACCCCTGCAGGCGCAAAGATCGAACTCGATGTACTAAAAACTGTCGACCCTGTTACGAAAAAGGAATCGCTCGGTAACATTCCTGAAGGCTACAATGCCAGGGCCGATGATGACGTACACAAATGTGGTGAAGCAGCGAGCGTTACCGTAACAGATGTTGACGACGACAAAGTAACCTTTACAGCAAGAGGCGGCGGAAGCTTCACCGTAGAACTTTCGGGGGTCACCGTAACCGCCGGCGGTGCAGCCTGTAGCGTCACAAAGTCTGGCTCAAACTTTACCGCCAACTGTAGCGGCAAGACGGGCGCCGTTACTATCAATGTAACTGACACTGGGTACTACACCGCCTCTGGGTCAGCAACTATCTCGGGTAGCTGAAGAGATAATGATCGTCGCGGCAATAACGGCCGTGGACGATAGCTAACAAAAAAATAGACCAATAAAATAGCACCCGCATTGGGTGCTATTTTGTATAAAGAATACTTTACTGACGATTCGCAAGCTCAACCATACTGTCCTCTGGGCTACGAGGGCGACGACGCTGCGCAGGACGCTTGCTTGGGGCTTTCGGTGGTTCTTGCTGGCCTTGCGTGTCCTGCTGCCTTGTCTGGCGCTGCTGTGGCTGTGACTTCGGCTTTGCAGGAGCCGCAGAAGCGCGACTTGTGCTTGCAGCTACTGGCGCAGTGCCTTTTACACGTGGCTTCTTTGCTTCTACCGGTTTTGTACTGCGCGAAGCGGTTAACTGGCTCGCCTTTTGCTTAACCGCAGGTTGTGCAAGCTTCGCAAACATCATTTTGCCTGCAGCAGTCTGAAGACTTCGAATAAATTCTACCTCTACAGTTGAACCAATTTGCTTATACGCGTGCTCGACAACTACCATAGTTCCGTCTTCGAGGTGTCCGACTCCCTGGTGTTGGTCGTTCCCTTTTTGTGAAAGCTCAATAAAAGCACGTTCACCTGGAAGATATGCCATGCGAAGCGACTTCGCAAGTTCATTCACGTTGAGTACTTCAATACCCTCAACAACAGCAACCTTATTAAGGTTATAGTCAATTGTACAGAGTGACCCGTGGTGTTTTTTCGCAAGCGACAGTAGACGGTTATCGACGCCCTCTTCGGCCTTCACTCCATCAGGGAAGATAACTGTCTGAATTGAGGTGATAGATTGAAGCTGATTAATAATATCGAGCCCGTGACGAGCGCGTGTACGCTTGTCGGTATCGGCGTTATCGGCCAAAAATTGTAGCTCACCCACGACACTTCGCGGAATATAGAGCGGGCGCGTCAGAAAGCCTGACTCTGCAACCGCAATAATACGCCCGTCAATGAGAACTGAGGTATCAATAAATACCGGTGCAAGTGCTGTTTTCTGACTCTTTCGAAGCGCCGTAGCGGTAAGATATGTCGTCTCGGCTGCAATAGCGAGTAAGACAATAATAATGAGTATATCCATAATCTCCTTATTGCCGTAAATAGTCGATGAGAGCGGCTCTCACATCGGCTACCGGCGTAATAAATTCATTCTTCTGTGCTTGTTTTGGCGCAACAGCGCGCTTGAAGCCGAGCTTCTTCGCTTCGGCGATGCGCTTGTCAGCACCAATAACAGTGCGTACTTCTCCGCCGAGTCCCACCTCACCAAATACCACAGTTTGGTCATCAATTCGCTTGCCCGCCGCTGCACTGGCGATTGCCATACAGATCGCAAGGTCTGCAGCCTGATCGATAAGTCGCAACCCGCCTACTACATTGATATAGATATCTTTATCGGATAAGTTTAACTTTGTGCGCCGCTCTAAAACGGCAATGAGTAGGTTAAGACGGTTTAAATCGAACCCGCTTGCAGTACGCTTAGGATACCCGAAACTCGTTGGATTGACAAGAGCTTGGATCTCCACCAACAATGGTCGAGTGCCTTCAAGAGTCGCTAAAACAACCGATCCATCGGCCGATTGACGCTCGGCTAGCAACGCTGCTGAAGGGTTTTCAACCACCCGCAGTCCCTGGTCGTACATTTCAAAAATAGCAGCTTCGTTTGTAGAACCAAACCTGTTTTTAGCCGCACGAACCACCTTAAAACCGCCGTACCGGTCACCCTCGAACTGCAGCACAACGTCAACCAAGTGCTCGAGCACCTTTGGACCGGCAATACTACCTTCTTTTGTAACATGTCCGACCAGAATAACTGCAGAGCCAGCTGATTTAGCGGCCCTGATAAGTACGTTGCTGCTGTTGGTAATCTGACTAACTGTTCCCGGTGCGCTCGTCATTTCATCGAGCGACATAGTTTGAATCGAGTCGACGATAACTAATGCGTACTCGTCGTCGTGAATAGTTGCAGCGATGTCGTTTGCACTTGTAGAGGCGGCGAAGTCGAGCTGCTCGGAATTATTAGCACCTAGCCGTGATGCACGCAGCGCCACTTGATGTGCCGATTCTTCACCACTCACATAAAGAACTTTATTACCTTTGGCAATTGTAGCCGCAATTTGGAGCAAAAGCGTACTCTTACCGATCCCAGGTTGCCCAGCAAGAAGTGTCACCGAACCCGGAACAATACCACCACCAAGCACGATATCGAGGTCGGTCGTTCCGGTTGAAATACGATCAGCAGCTTTGTCGGCTTTTGCAGCCTTAATAGGCTGGACGACAAGTTTTTTACCACTCGTACTTGCCTTGGCGACGTTCGATTGCGCACTCGAAACAGGCTCTTGTTCAACAAGCGTATTCCACTCGCCACAGTTTTCGCACCGCCCCATCCATTTGCTATACGAGGCGCCACATTGCTGACACACAAATTGTGTTTTCATCTTTGCCATCTGTATCTAGTATACACCGGTTAGACGGCCGGAACTTGCTCGAATTTGTTAAAGCTGTCGATACTGCTATTCAAAAGATCAAGTTTTTTGGCAATCTCTTCGTATTCGGCGAAATAGCGGTTATACGCGTCGATGTCGGTGTTGAGTGAGGTACGCTCGGTTTCAAGTTCACTCGTTCTGCGCAACAACTCCGCGCGCTCGTTATTAAACTGCGCTTGTGATGCAAAGCTGCCATTCGAGGCGCGCGTATTAAATGCATCTACATCCGCCGAGAGTTGAGTCATCTTGCTGTCGTATTGCTCACTCCTTGACTGAATTGAGGTCGACAACGTATTCATCGTATTGAAGAGTTCAGTTGCACGTCCCTGTAATGATGTATATACAGAATTATACTGATCGTGCAGAGCAAGGACCTTAGTACGATTAAAGAATTGCGAATAGTAAGTCTCGAGCGAGGCGTCAAGATTTGGCACTTCGGTTCCTAAGATAGAATGGAGCTCATTCGTTAATTCCGTCGGCTCGGTGCGGCTGTAGTAATCCATTCGATCTTTTATACTTCCCTCATCGAGCTTTTCATATGCCGCACGGAGTTTCGTTTCAAGCTTTTCCTTATCAGTACCACTCGTTCGAGCCCATGCGGCGTGAAGCATCTCGTGAGCTGCCGTTACCTCTTCCATGCCATCAAGTTCGTGATTTGTAATATCGTAAATATAAATAGAATCCGCCGTATAACAACCGAGTATTGGACTATTTGTTTCTTGACGAGGACAGGCGGAGTTAAAGCCATCAGCCGACTCGAGTGCTGGTTTTGTAGCATAGAATATACGTTCACCATCTTTTGTGAAGCCAACT
Source organism: Candidatus Microsaccharimonas sp. (assembly GCA_050730895.1). Taxonomy (GTDB): domain Bacteria; phylum Patescibacteriota; class Saccharimonadia; order Saccharimonadales; family Saccharimonadaceae; genus Microsaccharimonas. The sequence continues at coordinate 21,212 of JBOHNV010000005.1, read as the reverse complement.
CGCTCGGTAATAGCTGCCATCGCCCGTGTAGGCTCATACGACCATACCGCCATCGTATCAAGGACGAGCTGCCGGTTGAAGAAAAGGAGCGATGCTACGGCGACTAATACAATACTCACTAGGAACGTAAGAATTGACCGAGTGCGACTATGCTTCGTGTTCGACATTGAGGTGAATCTTTCCCTTTTGCGCAACTACTTTTAATACAGTGCCTTTTTCGTACTCCCCACTCAATATTCCTTCGGCAATTTCATGTTCAAGTAGGTCTTGCATCGCACGACGCAACGGGCGTGCTCCATATTTTTCATCATACCCTTCGTTAATAATGAGCTTTTTCGCAGAGGCAGCCACAACCAAGTGAATACCTTTTCGAAGTAGTCGACCCTGAAGCTCAGCAAGAAGCGTATCGAAAATCTTTCCAACTTGTTTACGAGTGAGTGCGCGGAACGTAACGATGGAATCGAAGCGATTGATAAGCTCAGGGCGCATCATTTGCTCGAGCGCTTTTCGTGCAATAGCAGCATTTTCCTCATGGACTTCATCGAGCTGACGTTCATCTTTTCGGGTAACAGCGTGGAAACCAAGGCTTGATTCTTTTGTCATCTGTTCAGCACCGAGGTTACTTGTAAGAATGATGATCGTATTCGAGAAATCTACTGAACGACCCTTTGCATCAGTAAGCTTTCCGTCCTCAAGGAGTTGTAGCAAAATATTAAATACTTCCCTATTCGCTTTCTCGATCTCATCGAACAATACAACGCTATACGGCTGGCGACGGATTTTATCGGTGAGCTGTCCACCGTCTTCGTATCCGACGTAACCCGCCGGTGCGCCAAGTAACCGGCTGGTGTTGTGGCGCTCGCTAAACTCACTCATATCAATTTTAATGAGCGAATCTTCACTGCCAAATACCTCACGTGCAAGCACACGAGCGAGCTCTGTCTTACCTACGCCAGTTGGGCCAAGAAAGACAAACGAACCAATCGGTCGCTTACTGCTTGCAACGCCGCTTCGGCTTCGACGAATTGCTCGTGAAACCTTTTCAACGGCCTCTTCCTGGCCAATCACATATTTTCCGAGGTGCTTTTCAAGCGTTCGAAGCATTTTTGCTTCAGATTTTTGGACACGCTTTACAGGAATGCCAGTCATCTGTGCAATTGCCTGTGCGATATCTTCGTCGGTTAAAGCGATCGGTGTTTTCTTTTCAAACTCCTCACGCGATTCTTCAAGGCGTTCAGAAAGTTGACTAATGCGTGTTTTATACAGCGCTGCTCGCTCGTATTCTTCAGCGGCAACTGCCTCTTCCATTTTTTCATTCAAGTTTTTGAGCTGCTTCATGTAGTCACGGACTTTGCTTGGCTTATGACCAGCCCTTACTCGAACGCGAGCTGCGGCTTCATCGACCACATCGATCGCCTTATCGGGCATAAAACGGTCGCTCACGTAGCGGTCAGCCATATACACAGCATCTTCAATAACTTCATCGCTAATGGCAACTCCATGGTGCTTCTCGTAATGTGGCTTGAGACCCTTCAAAATAGCAATTGTATCTTTCGTTTTTGGCTCTGGCACTACAACAGATTGGAAACGACGCTCAAGTGCGCTGTCTTTTTCGATATGTTTTCGGTATTCTTCGAGGGTGGTTGCACCGATAAGACGAATTTCGCCACGAGCAAGGGCTGGCTTAAGCATATTTGCGGCATCTAGTGCACCTTCGGCAGCACCAGCGCCAACTAATAGGTGAAGTTCGTCAATAAATACGATGACGTTCTTTTGTTCTTGTAGCTCGGCGATGACTTTCTTCAAGCGATCTTCGAATTCGCCTCGGTATTTTGTACCCGCAATCATACCTGCAAGGTCGAGTTGAATAAGACGCTTATCAAGTAAATGCTCTGGTACGTCTTCGCTAGCAATACGTTGCGCGAGTCCTTCGACAATGGCTGTTTTACCAACACCAGGCTCACCAATAAGTACTGGGTTGTTTTTAGTACGACGACTCAAAATAGTAACAAGACGCTCTTCTTGTTCTTTACGGCCAATGACAGGGTCGAGCTTGCCGGCCTTCGCGCGCTGCGTAAGATCGGTGCCAAAAACGCCGAGCATACCGCGCTCACGAGGTTGACGAGTCGGGCGCTCTATCTCTTCAATTGAATCAGATGAACTCTCGCTGTTACGATCGAGATAATCCTCAAGTTCGGACACTACTTCGGCGATATCAATATTCATGTCACGAAGTAAGACCGTTGCCCGAGCGTTCTTCTGAGAAAGAAGGCTGTAGAGAATGTGCTCGGTACCTAAGTAATCTTGGCGGAACTCCTGCGCAACGTCCCAGCTCATTTTGAGAGTGAGCTTTGCCGTTTCGCTAAGGCTCTTTGTCATAATTCCTGCAGTAAAGTTATTACTAATAGGTACGGCGCTTAAGGCAGACTGCGCCTTATCGAGTGTCACGCCAGAGTCGGCGAGAATTTTTGCACCAACTGAAGCACCTTGAGCCATCACCCCAAGTAAAAGGTGTTCAGTGCCAACGTATGAGCTGCCATACCCTTGGGCAATTAAAGTTGCATGATGAAGACTCGTCCGAGCGTTGTCGGTCAAGTGAGCTATGAATTCTGCAAAGTCATCAGCCATATATCTATTATCTATCCTCCAGTGTCCTAAGTGCAAGTAGAATTTCTACTGCCTGCGCTAGTGATATCTTTAGTATAGCAAAAAATTAGCACTCCATGCAATAGAGTGCTAATTTTTTATAAAATAACCCGTTAATTACTCTTCGGTTGCTTCTTCAACAGCACTAAGAAGACTGTCTTCGATGTTCTTCTTCGGCTTATCTGCAGCCTTTGGCGCAGCAGCGGTTGCCTGTTCAATATCAAGCTCGTAGCCAGTAAGACGACTTGCAAGACGAACGTTTTGACCACCACGGCCAATAGCGATAGACTGTTGGTCTTCGCTCACGAATACCTTAGCACGCTTTTCTTTTTCGTCGATTTCAACCTTAGTAACTTCGGCTGGGCTTAACGCGTTCTTGATGAACTGGTCGCTGTTTTCATCGAAGGTTACGATGTCGATTTTTTCTTGGTCACCAATTTCGTTCATAACGGCCTGGACACGCGTACCATGACCGCCAACGAATGTACCGACCGGGTCAACACCAGGAATAGTGCTTGTAACAGCGAGCTTGGTGCGGCGACCAGCTTCACGAGCAATCGCTTTGATCTCTACAGCACCAGTTTCAAGTTCTGGAACTTCTTGACGGAAAAGGTATTCAACGAAGAGCTCGTTACCACGACTCAAAATAAGTTGTGGACCACGGTTTTCACGCTCGATGTCTTTAATAAACACCTTAATACGACTACCGACGCTATAGAATTCACCTTGAATCTGTTCGCTTTGCGGGATAATACCACTCGCCTTGCCAATTTCAACACGCACAACACGTGGTTCAACACGCTGCACAGTACCGGTAACAACTGTACCAATTTTGTCTTCGTATTCTTCGAGTACTACTTCGCGTTCAGCTTCGCGGAGGCGCTGGAGCACCACTTGCTTAGCAGTTTGCGCAGCAACACGACCAAAGCTTTCTACTTGGTACTCTTCTTCAATAATATCTTCAAGCTCAGCGTCGCTCTTTACCTTACGAGCATCCTCGAGGCTAATTTCGTGCGCTTCACTTCCAACAGCTTCAACGACTTCGCGGCCAACAAATACCTTGGCAGTACCGTCAACGGTGTTAAGTTCGGCGCGAACTTCTTGGTCGCGTTCACCATTATCACGGCGCCATGCAGCAGCAATGGCTTGTTCGATAACAGAAATGACAGTCTCTTCTGGAAGATTCTTTTCGTCGGCGATAGTGCGAACAGCAAGAGTGAGCTGTTTTAGGTTAAGTTCATCCATTTTATTATTTCCTTTCTTAAAATTGGGCTTTTCTAGTAAAAAATCCGACCTGCCGGCCGGAATGTACTATCGCTATTATACTACACAAAATTGCACGATACAACGGCCGGCCACAGATTGCCTCGGCACCTCTACGGAAGTACCTGTTGTGGGCACGTTTTTAGCACCCCACTCATAACATCTTTCTCGGCACGAGTAACCCAAAGGGAGTACTTTATCTTTATAGCAATTTGCCGCGCTATATATTCGCAGCGAAACGCTTTGTTTTTAGGGAGCCACGTCGCCGCATCGCCATCACTTTTTGCCTGGTTATCTGCACCCGCTACTGCTAACAATTCGAGCGGGTCGTTAGCGAGCTGGACACGCTGCTCTCTTGTTAGTAATTGAGCACCTTTTTGCCATGCATCCGACAATGCAATGACGTGGTCAATTTGTACATCACTGCTATTTTCTTTTGTAAAGTTGATTTGCTTTCCTGAATACGGATCTTGCAATACACCCGAAACGACAACACATTTTTCATCGACCACTGTATTTTCAAGATCGCGGTATAAAATAATGTTTCGTGTTGAGCATCCATTTACTACCGACCAGCCGTTCCCAAACTGTGACCGCTCATACCCTGTTTTTGGAGCCCTACCCTTTACGGTAATCTTTTCGAGCGCCTCAAGAGCTGGCGATATCGTGGCGCTATCATTTTGACCACCTGAACGCTGCGACGTAGAATTATTTAGCGAATTAGGTACACTTTCTTCAATTATTTGTGGCAAAGCAGCGCCAAGCAGCATTAGAATAAACATTCCAACGCTAAATACAATAATTGCCCTCCGCCTTCTCATACCTCTACTATGCCATAGCAATCTTTATTTTTGATACAATAAGAGCATGGAATCTGTATCTCGACTTATCAGGACGTTTACGCCCGAACACTACGAACTTTCTATCAAATTACACCGTAAAGCGCGCACTTTCGAAGGCACCGTCACAATCCGCGGTGCTGTTGCCGCCAATAAGAATGAAATCCGCTTACACGCTAAGGACTTAACCATTCACTCTATTACATTCGATGGAAAAGAAGCTTCTTTCGAGCCAGCGCAGCACGATGAACTTATCATCACCCATGCTGATATCACCGAGGGGGGTCACGTCGTAGTTGTCGTGTTTAGCGGCACAATTACCGACGATATGAACGGTATTTACCCGGGCTATTTTGAGGTGGAAGGACAAAAACAAGAACTCATTGCCACACAATTCGAAAGTCACTACGCTCGCCAGGCTTTTCCATGCGTCGACGAGCCTGAAGCGAAAGCTACGTTTGACGTCACAATTTCTACCGAACAAGACGTTACGGTGCTTGGAAATATGCCCGTACGTTCGCAGGAAGTCGAAGGCGATTGGCTCGTCACTACCTTTGAAACTACACCGCGCATGAGTAGCTACCTCGTGGCATGGGTAGTAGGCGACCTCCAAAAGAAAACCGCCACAACAAAAGGCGGCGTCGAAGTAAACGTATGGTCAACGAAAGCACATGATCCTTCGAATCTAGACTTCGCGCTTGGTATTGCAGCTCGCACCATCGACTTTTTCGATGAATACTTCGGCATTCCTTACCCGCTTCCAAAGTCAGACCACGTGGCACTTCCCGACTTCTCTTCTGGAGCTATGGAAAACTGGGGACTCATTACCTACCGAGAAATTGCATTATTGGTCGACCCGAAAACCACCACACTCTCAACGAAACATTACGCCGCAGCAGTGATTGCTCACGAATTAAGCCACCAATGGTTCGGGAACCTCGTCACAATGAAATGGTGGAATAATCTTTGGCTCAACGAGAGCTTTGCAAACATGATGGAATACGTTGCCGTCGACGCCCTAGAACCTTCGTGGGACATTTGGCTTGATTTTGCAACTAATGAGGTCGTTAGTGCACTTCGCCGCGATAGCCTTGATGGTGTGCAGCCCATTCAAATTGACGTCAACCACCCTGATGAAATTAGCACTATTTTTGATCCATCAATTGTCTACGCCAAGGGTGGGCGCCTGCTTCGCATGCTTCAAGCGTATGTTGGCACTGACGCCATGAAAACTGGCCTAAAGCTCTACTTCGAACGTCACAAGTACACAAATACCGAGGCTGAGGATCTTTGGGCGGCGCTCAGCGAAGCGTCGGGTAAAGATATCGCGAGCTTTATGCATAGCTGGATGACACAACCAGGTTTTCCTGTCGTCCGGGCTCATGCTACAAACGAAACCATTACGCTTACTCAAAAACAATTTTTTAATGGCCCACACACCGATATTGGCCGCAGCTGGCCAATTCCACTCCATGGTGCATCGTCACAAATCCCCGAGACACTTCAAGAGACAGAAACAACCTTTACCTATTCCGATACGCAGCCTTTTCGCCTAAACACTAATGGTACAGCTCACTTTATTACTCAATATGACGATAGGCTTTTGGCAAACATCGTACGAAACATCGACACACTTACTTCTGTCGATAAGGTAAACTTTCTTCACGAGCAGGTATTGCTTGCAAAAGCCGGCCTTCAATCGAACGCAACGCTCATTCCGCTTCTATACCACTTCAAAGAAGAGACCAACGAAGCGGTATGGAGTATTGTTTCGCTTGCAATTAACGAACTAAAGCGTTTCGTAGAAAACGACGAATCAGCCGAACAAAAACTCAAGGCACTCACTGGCGAAGTGATATCGACTCAATACGACCGTCTTGGCTGGGACTGTGTTGATGGCGAAGATGAAAACGACACGAAACTTCGCAGCACCATTATTGCGCTGTCGCTATACGCCGAACTACCTGCGTCGCTTACCGAAGCAAAAAATCGCTATCTCGCAGGACCGATAGCTACGCTTGATTCAGAACTACGTGTTGCCATTATGGCCAATGCCGTACGTCGTGAAATAGGCGACTCAGTAATCGAGAAACTTCTAGCTGCGTATGTAAAAGAAACGAACAGCGAGCTTCGCGACGATATTGCCGCAGCACTTACTTCAACACGCGACGAAAAAACTATCGCTAAACTAGCTGGACTCATGCAAGACGCCAAGTTCGTGCGCCTTCAGGACTTTACTCACTGGTTTGTATGGCTACTGCGCAACCGTTTTGGTCGCGCATACATGTGGCAATGGGCACAAGATAACTGGGGGTGGATGGTAAAAACATTCAAGGGTGATTCAAGTTACGATATGCTCCCGCGTTATATCGCCGCCTCGCTCGTTACCGCCCAACAGGAACAAGAGTTCAAAACATTCTTTGCACCGCTCGAAAACGAAGTTGCCCTGGCGCGAAATATTAAAATTGGTTATACCGAGCTCGAGGGAATCGTAAGACTACTTGAAAACGATGGACCGAAAGTTCGCGAAGTATTAATCGACCTGTAGCAGCTCAACGGCGCCCGATACATCCATACCAACTACCGCAAGCCGAGGGTTTGCGGTAGTTTTATACCGAGCACAGTATAGCTCCGCCGCAAAGCGCATCTGTTGAAGTTTTTTAGGAGTAATTGCAGCTAGTCCTCCGCCCTGCACGGCCGATGAACGATATTTTACTTCAATAAAGTACACTTCTGCATCTTTTGTTGCAACAATATCAATTTCACAGTATTTTGTTTTCCAGTTGCGTTCGGTTACCAGGTACCCGTGTGCTTCAAGCCAGTCGGCAACCTTAGATTCTGCAGCACCACCTATCGACTTAGTAGTATTACTGCTTGTTTGAGGTTGATCAGCTTCTGCTGCCCCTATGAGCTTTGCAATAGGTGCAAATGATTTCCTGTGGAGTTCAGTAACCCCAAGAGCCTGTAGTGCGCTTGCATGCTTAGCAGTCCCATACCCTACATGAGACCCAAGCCCATACCCTGGAAATACGAGGTCTTGCTGCTCCATATACGCGTCGCGTGCTACCTTGGCAATAATTGACGCAGCTGAAACAGCCGGAATGAGAAAATCAGCTTTAGGCATTGTCGTAACATATGAACCTTTTGCTGTATCTTTTAGAAAGTTAATCGTTCCATCGATGACGATTTCGTGGTAAGGTGCCTTTACTTCTTGTACAGCCCTAATAGTAGCGAGCCGTAAAGCAGCTGAAAGACCAACTTCGTCGATTTCTTGAGCATGCACCCAACCAAGCCCCCAGCCGAGCGCTTGCTTACGAATAATAGCATCGAGCTCGACACGCCGTTTTGCGGATAATTTCTTGCTATCGGTAAGCCCCTCAAGCCCAGCCATATCTTGTGACAATACAACGGCACCTACTACCAATGGCCCAGCCCAAGGACCGCGGCCAACTTCGTCTATTCCCAGAATCATATATATAAGTATATAGATGAATTCTGCATTAGTCCTTTATTCTGGGTAAAAATAAAATACCCCCAAGAGAGGGGGTATTTTATATACTAACGAGAATTTAACCTTCGGTAGTTTTTGCTTCTTCTGTAGGTGCTTCAGCAACTTCTTCAACAGCTGGTTCAGGAAGTGTATTTACACCTTCACGGTCGAAGTTAACACCCTTAAGACGAGCACCCTTACCGCTACGGTTACGAAGGAATGAAAGGTAATTACGACGAACCTTAGAACGACGTGTAATTTCAACCTTTTCAACAAGCGGGCTGTGAAGAAGGAAGCTCTTCTCGACACCAACGCCGCTTGCAATCTTACGAACGGTAATACGTGCAGTGTGTGACTTCGCACGATCAACACGAATAACAACGCCTTCAAAAATCTGAATACGTTCTTTGTTACCTTCTTTAATTTTTTGGTGAACACGGACAGTGTCACCGCTCTTCACGTTCACAACGGCAGCCTTACGCTGTTCGTCGTTCACTTTTTGGATAAGTGCAAAACTCATTTATTGTGCCTCATTGTACCAAATGGTACGGTTTATACCCGAGTAGTCCTGAGAACCAGCCACGTAGTTGCATCCCTACGGCTCCAGCCCCCGCAACTCAAAGCGGTTACTATATACAATCAGTAGGTAATTATAACAGTTCTTGAGCGTTTTTGGAAGCCCCTACCGTTAAATAACCCTGTTGATCTCTTCAATCGTTGTTTCGCCGCGCAGTGCCGCAAGCACACCGTTTTCGAGTAATGTCACCATTCCGTTTTTACGAGCAGCCTGAGCGATTACCTCAGCGTGAACATCAGCGACGTCACCACGAAGGAATTTCTGAATTTCGTCAGACACCACAAGCTGCTCCATAATTACTGTACGGCCGCTATAACCGAACGGTGAACTTTCGGTAACAACAGGACGGAATAAGCGAATATTTTCGAGGTCTGGCTTGTTAACATGATCCGGTAGGTCTTTTAAGGTTTCACGAATCCACTGTTTCACCGAGTCGTCCGGCTCGTATTCTTCCTTAGTAGTGTCATCGAGGCGACGTACCAAGCGCTGAGCAATAACAAGACGGATCGCTGTACTAAAAATCGGATTCACCCCAATAAGATCGATCATACGGCTAAATGCCGCTGCGGTGTCGGTAGCGTGAAAAGTCGAAAGTACTAAGTGACCAGTAATTGAGGCTTGGATAGCGGTTTTGGCAGTATCAGCATCACGAATTTCACCAACCATCACGACATCCGGGTCTAAACGAAGTACCGAGCGAAGATGGTCGGCAAAGCTTTGCCCGTTAGTAGTATCTACTGGAACTTGCGATATGCCAGGAACACTAAATTCAATTGGATCTTCAAGCGTAATAATTTTACGGTCAAGCGTATTAAGTGCATTGATCATGCTATACAGAGTGGTCGACTTACCAGAACCAGTTGGCCCCACCATTAACACCATACCGCGCGGATGACTGACAACCTCGTCGATTTGTTGGCGTTCATTTTCACCAATGGCCAGCCTGTCGAGGTTAAGCATCGATTCATCGTAGTTAAATAAACGAATCACGGCATCTTGCCCATACATCGTGGGCACCATTTCGATACGCATGTTCAAAATATGCCTATCGTCTTCCTTGCCGATTTCCTGCTGCATATGCCCAGACTGTGGTTCATTTGAGGCGGTCGAAAGGTTTGCACGTGAAGCAAGCGCGCTCAAAATAACCCTATAACGGTCTTGGTCGAGCGTCGCCACTGGGTGTAGCGCTCCGTCGACACGCATACGAATACGAATGTCACTTCGTTGATTTTCAATGTGAATATCGCTCGCACCAAGCTTGTCAGCCTGAGAAATAATGAAGTCAAACACTTCATCGCTTCCAACGTTATTCAATGTTTCGCTCACGCGGGCTAGTGTATCACTATCGCCTTCACTGGCAATTTCAATGTCATCGTGAATCACGCGAACTGGTGGGTCGTACCGTTCCATCATCGCCCTAAAGCCACCCTGACTAATAAGGTGAAAGGCTACATTTTGAGCTTGTGCTGCATACCTACCGGCAATTTCTTTTAAAACCGACTGCGGCGTACTCGTAGTAATACCGAACTGCCACGGCTCAGAGTCACTGCCGTATACCAGTGGAATCATGCGATTTTTATGCATATCATTCACTTCTAGTACATCTTCAACCAAGTTGAGCTCATTTTCGAGTGGTCGAAGGTCGAGGTACGGCAGACCTAGAATAGCCGCACGTCGCTGCGTGCTCTGCTCGTCTGACTCTCGAGCCTGCTGTCGTGCCTTGTTCTCATCCATTACCCCAATAGTAGCAGAAAGCGTAAGCATTTTACAGTGGTATAATGGGCCGTATGCCAGAAATAATCGTAATCGCCCACAATATTCGCTCTACACACAACGTCGGGGCGATTTTCCGCACCGCCGAAGGGTTTGGAATAAAAAAGATTATCCTTAGCGGCTACACCCCATATCCAAAAATAACGGGTGATACTCGTCTTCCCCATATTGCAGAGAAGCTTCATACACAAATTCATAAAACAGCGCTTGGCGCCGAGTTACTCGTGCCGTTTGAATACCAAGAAACCCCTAACCTTACAGCGCTACAGTCTTCCGGCTATAGAATTGCTGGGCTCGAGCAAGCCGCAACCAGCATTACACTTCCAAGTTATGCGGCCCCCGAAAAGATCGCCCTACTCCTTGGCGAAGAAGTCCACGGAATTCCCGAAGAACTCTTGCAGCACTGTGAAGATATACTTGAAATTCCAATGGCAGGAAAAAAGGAATCATTTAATGTGAGTGTTGCGGCTGGAATTGCGCTCTATCAGCTCAGTCTACGTCCGCTACTTTAACGCAACAGCGTCTTCACCTACAAGCTTCACTAGGCGGCCGATAAGCTCGTCGCTTCCGTCTACCCTAAATGGCATTTTAATAGCCGATTGCTTATCGGGGCCAAGAACCAAAACCATATCACTTAATCCTGGTGACTTTACACACTCACCCCTAATTTGCATCAAAACTGCTTGATCGTCAGGATTCCTTACATGTACATAGACCGTTTTCAGCACCTCTGCTGCTGGAGGCGGCCCGGATGGTTCACGCGGTGCACTTGGAGCCGCCGGAGCTGGTCGGCTAGCCCCGCCTCCGCCACCATTACCGCCACTCCATTTGCTTCTATCAGCCTTCTTTTTTACCATTACAAGCTTACCTGCCTTTGGCTTTGCCATAACACGACCCGTTGATTCATAGGTACGAAGCTCTTCATCGTCGACTTCTTGAATTTCGTCTGCAATCATCTTTACATCCGTTGTTAATACACCATCGCGGTCGCGTGCAGAGACCTTCCCGGAAATACGCACCACAGCATCTTGTACAAGTTTTGCGCCCACCAGCTCAAACAGATTTGGAAATACAATGATCTCAGTCTCGCCCGTTTTATCTTCAAGCTTCACAAAAGCCATTTTTGTACCACTCTTCGTTACAATAGTCCGAACTGCCGAAACGAGTCCGCCAATCGTCAACGCTTTACCATCAATATCTTGCGTCATTTCGGCTACGGGAACCGTCTGCTCGCTAAAGTAGGCGTCGTAGTTGTCGAGTGGGTGAGCACTAATGTAGAGCCCGAGTAGCTCACGCTCCCACGTAAGTCGTTCTTTTTCGGTATGCCTTACCGGTGCTGGCGTGAGCGATACAGTCGGCTGAATATTTGCAACATCCGACATACCTCCGAATAGATCGGTTTGCCCACTTAGTGCTTCTTTCTGAAGCTTCGAAGCGAACGCCTGAATTGTTTCAAGGTTGAATAGTAGGTCTGAACGATCGGCCATTTTATCAAATGCACCCGTTTTAATAAGTGAATCCCAGGCCTTCTTGTTCACCTTTTGGGTCGAGACACGCTTGGCAAAATCTTCAACATTCGCGAACTTACCATCTTCACGTGCGCGAAGAATTTCCTCAACAACGCCAACACCTACACCCTTTACGGCCGACATGCCGAAACGAATCTCTTTCTTATCTGGTACTACCGCAAACTCAACGAACGACTCATTCACGTCGGGAGAAAGTACCTTAATGCCCATGTGCTTACATTCAGTAATTTCAATAGCTAGACGTTCAGTGTCATCAGCGTCACTCGTCATGAGTGCCGCCATAAAGGCTTCAGGGAAGTGCGCCTTAAGATAGGCTGTCCAGTACGCAATAAGTCCGTAACACGCGGCGTGAGACTTGTTAAAACAGTAGTTCGCAAATTCTTCCAGCTGATCCCAAAAAAGTTCGGCAACCTCTTTTTTCGCACCGCTTGTCTTCATGGCGCCTTCAACAAAGTCTACCTTCACCTTACGCATCAAATCGATATTCTTCTTACCTACGGCTTTACGAAGCGTGTCGGCCTGACCGCCGGTAAATCCACACCATTCCTTAGAAATCTGCATGAACTGCTCTTGATAAACAAGAATTCCGTAGGTGTTTTTAAGAGAGTTTTCCATTCCCATATCAAGATACTTAATCTCTTCTTCACCGTGCTTACGCTTAATGAAGCTATCGATAAACTGCATCGGGCCTGGGCGATACAAAGCCACCATTGCCACAATGTCATCAAAGACCGATGGCTTTAGTTCACGAAGATAGCGTTTCATACCGGCCGATTCAAGCTGGAACACACCCGTTGTGTCGCCTCGTTGGAATAATTTATAGGTCTCTTCGTCATCAAGCGGAATCTTTGAAAGGTCGATGTCCGTTTTGAACACCTTCTTAATGATACGAAGTGCATTATTAATAATCGTTAAGTTAGAAAGTCCCAAAAAGTCCATCTTAAGAAGACCGAGCTCTTCAACAGAACCCATAGGGAACTGCGTTGCCGGTACACCCTTTTGAGACATTTCAATTGGCACAAACTTAACAATGTCATCGGGAGCAATCACCACACCAGCGGCGTGCACACCGTGACTACGAATTGTTCCTTCAAGGCGCATCGCATAATCAAGCACCCTCTTGGCAGTTTCGTTTGTCTCGTATTCATGTCGCAAGTCGGCATCATCAACAACACTTTTCACCAAAGGAATATGTCGCCCCTGTAACGGCTGAGGTATGAGCTTTGCTAGGCGATCACTTTCACCGTATGGCACCTGCAACACACGCGCTACGTCCCGAACGGCCGCACGGGCAGCCATAGTACCAAATGTCACAATGTTCGCGACACGCTCAGAGCCGTACTTTTCAGTACAATACGCAATCACCTCGTTACGACGAGTATCTTGAATGTCGATATCTACATCAGGCATGCTAATACGGTCTGGGTTTAAGAAACGCTCAAAGAGCAGGTCGTACTTTAGCGGATCCAGCTCGGTGATACGAATCGCATACGACACGATAGACCCGGCCGCAGATCCACGACCTGGTCCAAAAATAATACCCTGCGCCTTACCCCAGTTAATGAAGTCTTGAACGATCAAGAAGTATCCGTTAAAGCCCATGCGGTCAATAACGCCAAGTTCGTAGTCTGCCCGTTCAAGCACCTCGGCCGGAATATGCGCTCGTGCACCCTCAACAGTCAACGCTTCTGAATCTTCAAGTGTTTCTATATCTCCGTAGCGCCACGCAAGCCCTTGGAAAACCAGAAGATCGAGGTAAGTTTTTTCGTCATGACCCTCGGGTGTTGGGAAGGTTGGAATAAGAATGCCGCCAAGTTCAAGCTCCACGTTACAACGATCGGCAATAGCTTTTGTATTCGTTACTGCGTCTGGCCGAGTCTTTCCCCATCGTTCAATAATGTCGCCCGGCTCAGTAACGTGCAGCTCAAAGTCTTTCAACGACATACGCTTTTCGTCACTTAGATACGAGCCCGTTCCTACACAAAGAAGAATCTCATGTGTGTCTTGGTCCTCATGCGTTAAGTAGTGTCCATCACTCGTTACAACAACTGGAATATCCAACTCTTCTGAGAGTTGTTCAAGATATTTATTAATTTTTACCTGTACATCCCATGGTGACGGAGAGTCTGGATGCCCGTGATCTTGAAGCTCTAAATAATACCTATCGCCAAAAACACTTTTATACCACGCGGCAATACTCTTTGCTTCTTCATAATTATCGGCGCGAAGATTTTCACCGAGTTCACTACTGGCACAACCCGAAAGAATAATCAGCCCTTCGTTATATTGTTCTAATAGCTCGTGGTCAATACGCGGCTTGTAGTACATACCTTCAAGGTTGGCAATAGTGCTCAACTTCATAAGATTTTGATAACCAGTATTATTCATGGCGTGAATAATAAGGTGGTAGCGCGCCTTATCTTTTTGCGGATCGCGGTCGTGACGACTCCGTGCCGCCACGTACGCCTCCATACCAAGAATTGGTTTGATACCCTCTGCTTTGGCAGCCTTGTAAAGGTCCAGTACACCCGACATCGTTCCGTGGTCAGTAATCGCCACGGCCTCCATACCCATATCCTTCACCGTCTCTACGAGTTTTGGAATCTTACTTAAACCATCAAGAAGACTGTGATGTGTGTGGTTGTGTAGGTGAACATAGTCAGAGACCGATAAAGTAGCCCCCTGCACTGGATTCGTTTGAGTTTGTACCCCCATAGCTATATCTAGTATACCCAATAGGCGTGGGAATGTCTGTAGTAAAAAGGACTGCTACGAGTTGCTATTGATTATCTTAAGAGCCTTGCTGAACGACATCAACAACGTACTGGATAAAGTCACCCAGCCCGCCAGGGATATCAGCAAGTAATGATAGGATCCATACGATAAGGGCGATGACGATTGTACCACCGAGTACACTACCAAGTCCGAAGAATATTCCTCGGAAAAAGTTCATAGCGAACACTTGCTTACGCGAACTATGAAAGTCGTAAAATAAATCCTCTAAGATTGCACGGCGTGCACCATCTTCGTTATTCTCTTTTACTTTTCGAACAGCTTTTTTGGCAGTTTTCTTCACAAAGCTTTCCTATTTTTTAGTAGTTTTTGGTTTCTTTGCGTACCCTTTTTTCGCACCTTCAACGGCTTGTTCTGCACGGCCTTTGATTTCGGTTGCTTTTTCGGTAACATCATCGGCCACTTCATGCGCCTTTGTTTTTACATCGTCAAAGATCTCTTCAGCTTTCGCTTTCACTTCTTGCGCTTTCTTTTCAGCAACATCTTTTGCTTTTGTTGCTTCAGAAACGGCAGTGTCCTTTGCCTTTACGGCAGCGTCCTTAATATCAGTTCTCGTTTCTTTTCCGCTCTTTGGAGCAGTTAAAACTCCGGCTACAAATCCAGTGACTGCACCAAAAAGTGCACCTAATGCGATTTTACCTTTTGACATACTACTTTTTCCCCTTTTTCTTTGAAGTAAATTTCTTGATATAACGGTTTACCATTTCAGCTACAAATAACGGCGAAGTGAGCTTACTTACTCCTACGACTGCGTTATCAATATGCGATACCGTACTTTGTGCGGTTTTCGCTAAACGACGAATCTCGGCTGTTAACTTAATGAGGTAAATACCTAAAATAATGGCGACAATAAGAAAAATAGACAATACGCTCGAGACGATGATCACCAAAATTTCTGCAGCTTGATCCATTGTGGGCTCCTTTATATGTTACTGTTTGTGTTTAACCATATTATACGACTATTCTTGCGAAATAAACAACTTAATTGTGCAATCGCCGTTTATAGTGCCCGGCGGATGTATTACTACAGTCCAAGTTTTGCACGAATAGCCTGTTGTGCCATAGCTGGGTTTGCTTTTCCCTGTGATTTCTTCATCACTTGACCGACCAAGAAGCCGATTGCCTTTTCTTGACCCGCTTTAATATCTTCAACAGATTTTGCACTCGCAGGATCAGCCAAGACTTCCTCAACAATCGCATCAATAGCACCAGCATCACTCACCTGAATTAAGTTCTTTGCCTCGGCAATTTCCCGTGGCGTTTTTTCACTCACCAAGAGCTCCTGGAATACCTCTTTAGCAGCGGTACTCGAAAGTTCGTTCTTTGCTACCATTTCGGAAAGCTCAACGTACCCCTCCGGAGAGAAGTTACTTGCAATAATCGCTTCTTCTTCACTGCCCGTTGCAACGGCACTCGAGAACCAGTGCGCAACACGTCGAGTAATGTCATCACTTGTCGCTGCCTGGATTTCAGAAATAAGCACTGCATAACTTTGCGTGGCAATAAGCGCTTCAACCACCGAGCGGTCAAGGTTCATTGAAGCCCATGACTTTCGGTATTCGCCAGGAAGTGCCGGCACCTCGGCTTGAATAGCCGCAATCTCCTCCTGGGTCAAGACAACTGGTGGAATGTCAGCATCGGGCATGTAGCGATAATCTTGTGCATCCTCTTTACTACGCTGCGAACTTGTCTTTCCAGTCGCATCGTCCCAGCCGCGAGTTTCTTGTACAACTTTTTCGCCTTTTTCCAATATTTCAACCTGTCGTTCAAATTCATACTGAGCAGCACGTTCAACACTCTTAAATGAGTTAAGGTTTTTTACTTCAGCACGCGTACCAAGCTCGGTGGCGTCTTTTTTAGCAACCGAAAGGTTTACGTCAAACCGCATATTACCATGGAACAAATTGCCAAGTGTGACACCGGCGTAGGTCATAAGGCGATGCAGTTCTGTCGCGTATGCTTTTGCAGCAGCCGCAGAGTGAATGTCTGGCTCTGAAACAATTTCAATAAGCGGTGTGCCCGCACGGTTAAGGTCAACGAGGCTGTAGGTTCCGTGGTGAGTAAGCTTACCGGCGTCTTCTTCGAGGTGTGCGTGATGGATGCGAACACGAACTGTCTCGCCCGACTCAAGCGGCGCATCAATAAATCCTTCAAGAATGATTGGCTGGTACATTTGTGTCGTCTGGTAACCTTTTGGAAGATCTGGATAAAAATAGTGTTTGCGGTCGAAGCGACTAACTTCAGCGATATCAGCATTCAACGCTTTTCCGGCTTTTACAGCAAGCGTTATCGCTTGACGATTAAGTACCGGCAGCATCCCCGGTAGGCCAAAGTCGATAGGATTCACTGCACTGTTTGGATCTTTGTCGCGAGCGTCGTTGTCGGCGCCACTAAATAACTTACTGTCGGTAGCGAGTTGCACGTGGCACTCAATACCAATGGTCATTTCGTACTGGTCGTATACTTCTGGTGATGCCATTATATTGCTCCTACATCCTTAAGACCCTGCTTGAAAGCAACGAGTGCTTGTCGAGTTCGTTCATAGTCTACTTTTACGTCGGTTTCGTGCGCAAGCCTATTACGTAGCTTATGTGCTGCCCATACGCCGTTACCGTTTGTCCATTTACCTTGGCACTGCTTCATGCGATCAGCCATTGTATTACCGCTCAGGCCTCGGTCGCGAAGTGCTTGGTCGAGTAATTTATCAGCTTCAAGAATACATACCATGTAGCTATTATTGTCGTCTCGTTTGAGACGTGACTCGATTGCCATCCAGCGACTGCGGTATTTATCTTGATCGAGAGGGCGTGGGCTATTTTTAGCGAGCGACACGACAACAAACAATAAACCGCCGAAAATAAGAATTGCTGAAATGAAAAAGAGCATTGAACTTGTTTGATCCATCTATGTTTCCCCCTGCTTTGCGAGCGCAAGCAACATTGCGTCTGACTTACGCGGCCCAATAAGCTGCACCCCTACTGGAAGACCAGCCTCGGTGGTTCCAGCCGGCACTGAAAGTGCTGGAAGGCCAGCAAGGCTTGCAGGTACCGTCATGATATCCGCAAGGTACATTTTTACAGGATCGGCGGTGTTTTCACCAAGCTTAAAGGCTGGGCTGGGAGCCACCGGCCCTACAAGTGCGTCGAATGATTCGAAGACCGTATTGAATTCGTTAATAAGAAGTGTTCGGGCTTTTTGCGCTTTAAGGTAATACGCATCAAAGAATCCACTTGAAAGAACATAGCTGCCGATCATAATACGGCGCTTGTTTTCAGGCTCAAATCCATGATCGCGCGACAAGCCGTATACTTCGCTAAGTGACGCTGCGTCTGCACGGTTTCCATAACGAATGCCATCATAACGCCCAAGGTTACTACTCACTTCAGCGGGCACAACAATATAGTAAATTGCTAGTGCGTACTTCAAAATTGGAAGACTCACCTCTTCAATAGTATGCCCTTTTACCTTCATAGCTTCGACATACTCAGTTGTTCGAGCACGAACTTCCGGATCGACATCAGAGGTCATAAATTCTTTAATAACACCGATTTTCTTTGGACTAGAAATATCTGTTGGCTCGAAAAAATCGGGCAAGGTAGTCATGTCTTTACGGTCAGCACCGCTCATAATGTCGAGTACAAGCTCAGAATCCTCAACGGTCGACGAGAACACACCAATCGTATCAGTGCTACTTGCCATTGCAACTACGCCGTAGCGACTCACCGTACCATACGTTGGCTTTACGCCGACCACACCGTTAAAGCTGGCTGGCTGGCGAATTGAACCACCAGTGTCCGAACCAAGGGTAAATGGGACAATATCGAGCGCTACGGCAACAGCCGAGCCGCCGCTACTTCCACCGGCAACACGTTCAATGTCGTGGGCATTTTTCGTAGGTCCAAAAGCAGAGTTTTCAGTACTCCCTCCGTGAGCAAAGGCGTCGAGGTTAGCCTTCCCGATACAAATAGCACCTTCTGCTTCCAGCCTTTCAATTGCAGTTGCCTGAAGCGGTGCTTCGAAATTTTCCAAAAACTTACTTGCTGCAGTGGTTGTACCACCGAAAGTAAGAAAGTTATCCTTAGTAATAAATGGCACACCGGCAAGACGCCCGGTAATTTCACCAGTATCAACTTTTGCTGCGCGCTCAAGCGCACGCTCTTCGGTAAGCGAAAGAATCGCGTTAAATGATTCATTCTCGCGGGCTTTTGCAAGGGCTTTTTCAACATTCTCGCGCGCAGATGCGCCACTATAATCGGCAATTCGTGTCATGTTTATAAAACTTTCGGCACTTTAATCTGATTCTTTTCGGTATTTGGCGCTAAAGAAAGCAACTGCTCGCGTCCTGTGCCGTAATCGTCAACGACATCATCGCGCCACACGTTTTGCAGATCGGTCACCTGATACGTCGGCTCAACGCCTTCGGTATTCAGTTCGGAAAGTTGCTCAATGTATCCAAGAATATTTTCAAGATCAACCCGAAGGGCCTCGGCCTCATCACCTTCGAGCTGCAAACTACTTAATTGTGCAAGATGATGCACGTCGTCAATCGAGATTTGTGTCATAGTATTATTGTATACCAGTTTGTGCTATTTCTAAAGGGTTCTCTTAGGCGTATACGCGCCTTTGACTACTGCTTTGAACGAATTTCAGCAATTAAATCACGAAGTTCAGCCGCTTTTTCGAACTCAAGGTTTGCACTTGCTAGGTCCATCTGCGCCGATAGGTCCTTCACAAGACTGTCGTATTCATCTTTTGGAATCTTCTTAAGGTCAAGCTTCGGCTTGTCGTCTGCCTTTTTAGGAATAATTGCACGAAGCCCTTCGTCAATTGCTTTAGCAACACTCGTTGGGGTAATACCATTCTTTTCATTGTACTCCGTCTGGATTGCGCGACGACGATCCGTTTCGTCAATTGCTTGCTGCATAGAGCGTGTAATATTGTCTGCATACATAAGCACCTTACCTTCAAGGTGGCGCGCAGCACGCCCAACAATCTGAATCAACGCACTCGCGCTACGCAAGAATCCTTCTTTATCGGCATCAATAATCGCTACTAAGCTCACTTCTGGGAGGTCGAGACCTTCACGGAGCAAGTTAATTCCAACCAAAACATCATACACGCCAGTGCGAAGGTCTTTCAAAATGTCGCCTCGCTCGAGTGTATCAACTTCGCTGTGGATGTAGGCAGTTTTAATATCGAGTTCAAGAAGATATGAAGATAGATCTTCTGCCATACGCTTCGTAAGTGTTGTCACAAGTACACGTTGCCCCTTAGCGGTGCGCTCGCGAATTTCAGCAATTAGGTCATCGATTTGGCCCTCTGTTGGGCGAATCACAATTTCTGGGTCGATAAGCCCGGTTGGGCGAATAATCTGCTGGGCTGGCTCTGGGCTATGTGAGAGTTCATACTCTGAAGGTGTCGCGGATACATATACCGCTTGATTAAGGTGGCGGTTAAATTCGTCAAAAGTAAGCGGGCGGTTATCGAGTGCACTTGGAAGGCGGAAGCCATGCTCTACCAACACTTCTTTACGAGCGCGGTCACCGTTATACATTCCACGAACCTGTGGCAATGTCATGTGGCTTTCATCAACAAAAAGCAAGAAATCATCGGGGAAATAGTCCAGAAGCGTAGCCGGCTGCTCACCTGGCTCACGATTAGTAAGATACCGGCTATAATTCTCGATCCCCTTTACGAACCCGGTCTCTTCGAGCATTTCAAGGTCATACTTAGTACGTTGAGAAAGACGTTGCGCCTCAAGGAGTTGATCATGCTTGGCAAAGTATTCCATACGATCATCAAATTCTTGCTTGATACCCTCAATAGCATGCTCTACCTTTTGCTTTGGCGTCACGTAGTGACTACTTGGGAAAATATCGATTTTGGCCGGTTCGCCAAGTATTTCGCCGGTCAGCGGATCTATCCGTGTAATTCGCTCGACTTCATCACCAAAGAACTCAATACGATATGCCACATCACTCCCTGCCGGGAATACGTCAACGATATCACCCTTCACCCTAAACGTACCGCGGTGGAAGTCGATATCGTTTCGTTGGTACTGGATGTCGGTAAGCAAGCGAACAAACCTATCTTGCTGTCGGCGCTCACCCTTCTTTACTTCAATCGACATCTCGGCGTAATCATCCGGTGAACCAATACCGTAAATACAACTGACACTTGCCACAATAATAGTGTCGCGCCGCGTTAAGAGTGCCGTTGTAGCCGCATGCCGAAGCCTATCGATTTCGTCATTTATTTTACTGTCTTTTTCAATATAGGTATCACTACTGGCAATGTACGCC
>JBOHNV010000004.1:0-49502 GCA_050730895.1 Candidatus Microsaccharimonas sp. | reverse complement strand
GAACTGAGCAGATTAAGTTTACCGACGCTGCCGGCGCCGATGTTCCGCTTGCTCGTGGTCAAACCTGGATCTCGGCCGTCCCACAAAGCGGGGGAGTCACCTGGCAATGAGACCCTTCGACCAAAAGCCGCAATTCGTAAAAGACTTTTTGCCAAAATTCAAACGTGGTGCAATTATTCTAATCATCATGTTGCAGCTGCTAATTCTTGTTGCCTTGGCTGCGCTTCTAAAAACCTCAGGTTTCTTTGACAGCGACCCACTCGGCTTTACCGCCGCACTCGTTGCCCAGAGCATCCTTGGCGTTGTTGCATCACTTATTATTTACCGCTTCGTCGCACGCCCCGTAAAGCACCTTTTGGCCGCGCTTACACACGTTGCCGGTGAGCACACCACTACGACGCCTCCAAATCCCAACGAAGAACAATTCGTCAAAAGCGGACTCAAGCCAGTCCTACAAACCGTCTACCAGTTAGCTTCAGACATCAAGGACCCTATTCAAGAGGCGCATGAAGAATCGATTGCCGGCGTCGTAAAGACTGCGGCCGATGAACAATCGGTGCAAACCATACTCAGTAAAGCACTCGACCATTCTATCTGTGGATTTGTAGTGATGAACAACGACCGCAAAATTATTTACGCCAGCAGGGCGACTCCAGTTCGAGTTGACACCAACGGCGTGCAATCGCTCGACTTATTATTTAACGAAAGCGACACCATTGAAAAATGGTGGGACGAATGCGACGCCTCTGCCGTACGAGCCGAGAAAACCTGGGCGCGCATTCCTAACAAGTTACCAAACGAAGAAGACCGCCGCTATTTCGACGTCGTCGCCTCGTACAATAAAGAAGCCGAAAGCGAAGTGGTCATTACCCTCATTGACCGCACCCACTTATACGAAGTGGGCGAGCAAGAGCTCGACTTCATTGCATTTGCCGCTCACGAACTACGCGGGCCAATTACCGTTATTCGAGGCTACATCGACGTACTCTCCGATGAACTTTCAGAAACACTGGCCGAAGACCAAAAAGAACTCTTCCGCCGCTTGGCCGTTTCTGCCAACCGTCTCTCGGGCTATATTAATAACATCCTCAACACCTCACGTTACGACCGCCGACACCTGCGCATGCACCTGAGCGAGACCTCTATGAGCACTGTGTACGACACCATTCGCGACGACATGGCACTGCGCGCAAGTTCACAAAACCGCCTCCTTACTGTTAACATTCCTGATGGCCTCCCAACCATTGCCGCCGACACCGCCAGTCTAGGCGAAGTCTTTGGCAACCTTATCGATAACGCCATAAAATACAGTAACGAAGGTGGCGCTATCTCTGTTACCGCGGCATCAAAAGGCGACACAGTCGAACTGTACGTTGAGGATCGCGGCATTGGTATGCCAGCCAACGTTATGAGCAACCTGTTCCAAAAATTTTATCGCTCACACCGTTCACGCGAAACTGTTGCCGGCACCGGTATTGGCCTCTACATTAGCAAAGCGATCGTAGAATCACACGGAGGCACCATTAGCGTCCGTAGCGAAGACGGTCGCGGTTCGGTCTTTACTATTTCGCTCCCAACCTACAAGATAGTTGCAGACAAGCTTAAACAGGGTAATAATAGTAACGAAGCAGTCACCGGCAGCAACGGCAGCTGGATTAAAAACCACAGTATGTATAGGGGATAAACATGGCGATTAAAACGATTCTCATTGTCGAGGACGACCGATTTATCGGTGAAATGTACGTTCGCAGCCTCAAGAAAAATGGCTACGAGGTTGACTGGATGGTCGACGGAAACGATGGCCTGATTGCCGCCCGCAACAAACAATACGACCTGATTCTTCTTGATGTCATGCTTCCCGAGCGTCGTGGCACGGAAATTCTTGAAGCGCTGCGCGGGAGCGAGGACCTTATTCCAAACTCAAAAGTAGTGGTGCTCACAAACTTCGAGCAAGACGACGAATCGCGTATGGCTATGGAAGCACGCGCCGACGCCTACCTTATTAAGGCCGAAATTACTCCAAATAAACTACTGTCTGTTATTCAGCGCCTCGGCTAACCATGGATAGTAAACATCGCCTTGACGCACCCAACAACGACACGCTTAAAGATATCGAACAAATAGGCGACAGGTCAGAATCGGCGGCTGTGTACCCGCACGCCAAAAACGACTGGGACGGCGTGGATCTACTTTCTGGCGAAGCACGCATGAAAAAACAAGAAGCCGACAGGTTACGCGTTAACTTGACGATTCGTCGCTGGTTCCCGATTATCGGATTCTTAATTCCGGTCCCGGCCGTTGCATTGGCAGCTATGGCCGCTCTTGCGATGGACTACCTTGATCCGAAAATGGCCATCTACCTATTACTTCCGGTATTCTTTGGTGTATTTGTATGGGGATTTCTATCGTATCACTCAATAAAAGCGGTGCGCACAATTTTCTACAATCACTCGATTAAACTCCTCCCGTACCTCATAGCCCACGTTGGATTCCTACTCGTTGCTTTCCGAGGACTCTTTATGTATGCCCAGACATTTCATAACGGTTGGGCCATTGGCGACGTACTCATGGTCGGGGCAATTGTCTTTTTGGCGAGCATGATTTTAAGTGGCATTTTACTGTTTATCTGGACCACACGTCGCATCGCCTCGAACTGGAAACTCCTTTTGTTACTTATTCTGACCGTTGCTATTGCTGGAATACAGCTGGCCTACGAACTGCTATAAACTGGACAGAACAGGGGAGATTTGGTAAACTTTTATAGTTCACTCACAATTCGGTCCCGTGCTCTGTACGGAACCACTCGGCTCGGAAATACATAAGTAAGCTTACGTATTTCTCTCACCTTCACGGTCCCGTCGTCTAACGGTTAGGACACCAGGTTCTCATCCTGGCAATCGGAGTTCGATTCTCCGCGGGATCACCAAGAAAGCAGCTCATTGAAAGATGGGCTTTTTTCTTTGCTAAACAATCTACCTAAGCCTGCTATAATAACGCCAATGACTCCTGAAACACCCCAGAAAATCGTCAAAAAGCCAAGCAAGTTGCGTCGCTTTTTATACGGTCTATCATGGACGGCTATTTGGCCACTTGTTGTCGCGGTTCCGGCTGCGATTATTATGCTCGTCATCCTATCGGTCGTTGTTACCGCTATGGCACAAGATGAATCGTTCGCAGCAACAGTAGGGGACGACGGTATTTTCTACCTAGAACTATATATCTTTGGGTTTGTTGCGCTACTTGTTGGTGTGCTATTCCTTGTAAAATGGCTTCTAAAAACACGAAAGCACCTCTTTTTCCGTTCGGGCGCAACGGTGCTTGGTGTGTATATCTGGATTGGCATTGCCGCAACAGGCCTTACTATGGCAGCGCTCACACAAAACCCTGACGCCATTAAACCGGCCGTGACGCGCGACGATGCGCTTGTTTCGGTATTTCACGCAATCGGCGGCAACGATACGTACCTCGAAGACGTTTCAATGGTGTATGTTGATGGATACGAAAATGACTCCACGGGCGGTGAGTACCAGCCAATGGTGCTCGACGACGGCTCGTTTTCTTATGGCACTATTACCGTTAAAAGGGGTACGGATCCGACATACGAAAAGACTGTTGTGGCACACGAGTATCTTCATCATATTTGGCAAGCACATCTCGACGACGTAACACTTCATGATCTAACAAGCCAGCTCATGACTCTATACGGCAACGACGATTGGATTAAGGACCGCACCAACTGGTATTCCGACACCAACATGCTCTTACCAACTGAACTCTTCAGCTTTTACTGTACTGAAGTTGGTGATCAGCACCTATCACAATATCTTCTCGATACCTGCAATGCCTACATAGACCGCTCAGCCCTTGTCTTCACTCGACCATAGCGCATCGAGTAAAAACGAAGTTTCACGAAACAATCAACTATACTAAGAACATGCCAAACAAATCTTCCTCATTACCAAAATACCTCCGCATTCTTATCCCATTATTTCTTCTTGCTGCCTGGTTTGCTGCTGGGGCTATTGGCGGGCCATACTTTGGAAAAATTGGCGACGTAGCGAGTAACGACCAGTCAACATTTCTACCTGCCAGTACCGAATCTACCAAGGTAGCCAGCGAACTCGAGAAATTCCAAGACTCATCGTCCATTCCAGCTATTATCGTCTTTGATAACGACGGCGCGACTATTAGCTCAAAAGCTATAGGCATCATCACCGAAAAAACTGCGCCACTCAAAGATCTGTCGGGTGCGACCGGCGAAGTGTCACCGCCGGTTATCTCTGAAGATGGCAAGGCGGCATTTGTGGTCGCGAACATGGACAGCGAGGCCGACTACAAAGAGTTCAGCCAAGCTATTCGCGAAGAACTCAACCAGGCAAACCTTCCGCTGTCCTATGCCGTTACCGGACCAGTCGGTTTCTTAAACGACCTCGGCAAAGCGTTCGCAGGTATCGACGGACTTCTACTTGCCGTAGCCCTTGCAGTTGTCTTTATTATCTTGCTGATCGTCTACCGCTCGCCAATCCTACCGTTCCTTGTTCTTATCAACTCCGTGTTCGCACTATGTGCCTCAATTTTAATTGTGTATTATCTCGCTAAATTCGGCGTCGTAACCCTAAATGGGCAAGTGCAGGGGATTCTCTTTATCCTGGTTATCGGTGCCGCTACCGACTACGCACTGCTATTCGTCGCGCGCTATAAAGAAGAGCTACAAAAACACGCAGAGCCGTACAAGGCACTACTCGCCAGTTGGCGTCGGTCAATCGAGCCTATCGTGGCTGCTGGCGGCACGGTCATCGCAGGGCTACTCTGCCTGCTTCTATCCGACCTTACGTCCAATAAAGCACTCGGGCCAGTTGGTGCCATTGGTATTGCACTCGCCATTATTGCAACGCTCACACTCTTACCAAGCCTGCTCCTCATGTGGGGCCGTAAAGTATTTTGGCCACGCATTCCACACTATCAAAAGAATCATACCGCAGAAGAGCCTAAGCAAGGGATTTGGTCAAAGGTTGCCACGTTTGTACGCACCCATACGCGCACTGTTTGGGTAACTACCGCAGCATTACTGATTATATGTTCATTTGGTATTTTGCAACTCAAAGCAAGTGGTATTCCACAAAGTGAATTTGTTTTAGGTACGTCAGAAGCTCGTGACGGCCAAGCTATTATCGACAGCCACTTCCCGGGTGGGTCCGGAACACCAGCGTACGTCATTGTACCGAGCAACAAAATAGACGCTGCGCTCGATGCGCTTGAAGCCAACCAAGGTGTTGCATCAGTTTCGGCACGAGCCGACAATTCTCCGTCGGGTAGCATGCCGCTCGGCAAAGCGGCCACAGCATATCCCTTTAAAGACGCGTCCATCAAGACGGTTAACGACGAAGCACTCCTCGAGGTAACGCTCCAAGACGCCGCCGACTCCGACGCAGCGCTCGCAACCATCGAACAACTCCGAGTAGACCTACAAGTAATCGATTCTGACATTCGCATCGGCGGCACCGCGGCGGTTCAGCTCGACACTCGCACCAGCTCCGAACACGATAGAGCGGTGGTCATTCCGGCCGTACTGATCGTCATCACCATCATCCTCATGTTTTTGCTTCGCTCTATCCTCGCGCCGCTCATCCTTTTGGCTACAACTATGGTTTCATTTACCGCCACGCTCGGTATTGCAGCAGTTGTATTTAACGGCGCGTTTGGCTTTCCGGGTGCTGACCCATCGGTAGTACTGTACGGATTCATATTCTTAGTTGCCCTTGGCATCGATTACAATATCTTCCTCATGACACGTGTCCGTGAAGAATCACTAAAGCACGGCACACGAAAGGGGACACTGCGCGGACTCATAGCAACCGGCGGCGTTATCACCTCGGCTGGTATTGTGCTCTCCGCTACCTTTGCAGCGCTGGCAGTGATTCCAATCCTGTTCCTTGTGCAACTCGCATTCATCGTTTCACTCGGGGTGCTCATCGATACAATTATCGTTCGGTCACTCTTAGTGCCCGCGCTCTCGTATGAAATTGGCAATGCAATCTGGTGGCCATCGAAAAAATTTAAAAAGTAAAAACATATATAATGGTGTTATCATAGCCGTATGATAATATCTTCTATTGTTGGGTTGACACTGCTTCTTGCACTTAGCATTTTTCAAATCTTTCTTATTGCCGGAAAGCCATGGGGTGAGTTCGCGTGGGGCGGGCAGCATAAAGTACTTCCAAAAAAACTCCGCATAGGCAGTATCACGTCGATCTTTCTTTACATTATTTTTGGCATATTCCTTGCAAGCAAAGCAGGGCTCATAACGCTCATTCCAAGCCAAGCAATAGTCGACGTAGGAATGTGGATCATAACCGGCTATCTTATTCTTGGCATATTCATGAATGGCATCTCACGTAGTAAAAAAGAACGCTTTCTTATGACACCTGTCGCATTGGTGCTAGCTATTGTATTTTTCTTCACTGCACTTGGCGGCAATTAATACAAACAGCTCACTTTTTTGGTTGTAAATTTGCCCCCCATACGTCATACTAACCATAAGAATTAAAAGGGTAGGCAGGCTTACATACACATATGACACCGTTCCGACTGTCACAGATATGGTACCGTCGTTTATACGTGGCGCTTTTTGTTGCCTCAGTAGGCTATGTGGCGATCTACCTTCTTGCAACCCTTACTACCATTGCCATCCCGGCAAACCTTCAGGTTGATCTTATCTCGGCTATTGGCGGCGGGCTTGTCGCTATTGCTACTATCGTACTGTTCTTTCTTTCGAAAAAGTATGACGGCTGGTTATTACTGTTTATACCATTCATGGTCTTCACCCTTACTACTGCGTACCTCGTACAGTCTACCGGTGCCATTGAATCGCCATTTTTGCCAGTATGGGCACTCCTAGTATTCTTCGCACCGCTCTTTAGTGCGTACGGCTGGCTACCCGTGATAGTTATTATTGGCTCGTACATTGCCGGCGACTACCTTTCTAGCGGTTCACTCTCTGCGGGGACCCTTGTGCCTATTATTCTAAGTAGTGTCGTACCGCTTGTGGCCGGGGTAGTCTTATGGCGCAATACTACCGACCATGAAGATCTCGAAACCAAAAATGTTAAGCACCTCGCTACACAATTGTCCGAAGTGGCTGCAAAATCTGAAATTGTTATTAACGCCATTGGTGACGGAGTCATTGCTGTCGATGGCACGGGCGTTATACAACTTATTAACCCAGCCGCTCAAGAAATCCTAGGGTGGGGAAAACAAGACGCCTTAATGCTTAACTACAAGTCGATCTTAAAGCTAGCCGACGACACTCACGACGAAATCGATCCGTCACTCGACCCAATTCAACAAGTACTCAACACCAACCAGCAGTCACGAGGCAGTAAACTACTGGCGATTACTAACTCAGGCAAAAAGATCGCCGTAGCCGTCGTCGCTTCACCAATTGGCGATCCAGGCTCTGGGGCAATTGCTGTATTCCGTGACGTCACCAATGAGCGCGCCGAAGAACGTGAGCAAGCCGAATTTATTAGTACCGCCAGCCACGAAATGCGCACCCCAGTAGCATCCATCGAGGGGTACCTAGGCTTAGCACTCAACCCAAACACCGCTACTGTCGACGAAAAAGCCCGTGACTTTATTATGAAAGCCCACGAATCTGCTCAGCACCTTGGGCGCTTATTCCAGGACTTATTGGACGTTTCGAAGTCTGAAGACGGCCGCATGACCAGTGTTCCAAAAGTACTCGATCTCGTGCCGTTTACCGAAACAATCGTCCAGGGCCTTACCCCAAAAGCAACCGAAAAAGGGCTGCAAATTAAATTCATTCCAACGGCTGGAACTGGGCAAGGGCAGGGTGTGCGAAAAATCATGCCTGTGTATCACGTGAACCTCGACAACGACCATATTCGCGAAGTGCTCGATAACTTAATTGAAAACGCTATTAAATACACGCCCGAAGGCATGGTCGAGGTCGACGTTACCGGCACCGAAGACAAGGTAATTGTAAGTATTAAAGACAGTGGCCTCGGTATTCCAACCGAAGACATTCCGCACCTTTTCCAAAAATTCTACCGGGTAGAAAATATGGACCGCCAATCAATCGGGGGTACTGGACTTGGGCTTTACTTGTGCCGACGCCTCGTCGAAGCTATGCAGGGTCGTTTATGGGTCGAGAGCACCTTTGGCTCTGGCAGTACTTTCTTTGTTGAACTTCCACGCATTAGTGGTCAAGAAGCCGAACGCCTTTTGGCCGAGCAAGCACAACAAGCAAGCCAGTCAGTACTTACGCCGGCGCCTACACCAGTGCCTGCACTAGCACCTGCCGCGCCCACACCGGCGTCAACAACTTCAATTCCCGTGACATTCGCCGACACACCACAGGGAGCGCCCCAACCAGCTCCAGTTGCTCCTGCGGCACCAGCAGTAGCGCCTATTGCACCAATAGCACCGCAGGCACCCGCCCCGACACCTATTGCTCCAACCCCTACGCAAATATCAGTTACAGCTCAACAGACGACCCAACCAGTTGCAGCACCCGCTGCCCAGCAGCCTGTCGCGCAACCGCAACCTGTAGCAATGCCTGCTCAAGCTCGACCACAAGTTGCCGCACAACCGCAACCGCAGCAACCACAGCACCAAGCACAACCATACCCGCAAGCTGCACCGCAGCAACAGCAACAGACCCAGCCACAACCTGCACCACAAGCTGTACCAGCCATCGCCCCACCAGGGGCAAAACCGGCCACAACTGTGCCGCGCGGTGAAACATTGACCCGTGATCAAATTAACGAACGCGTCCGCCAGCTCGAAGCATTAGCCCAACAGCAACGCGGTACCGTAACGCCTCAGGCACGATAAAAACGTAATAAGCATAAGCACTATGGTAATTTTGAAAGTACTTAGGTAGAATAAAGGTAATTATGGCGAAGATCCTATTAGTTGAAGATGACAAGAGCCTACGCGAAATTTATGGCGTCCGTTTAATGGCCGAAGGCTACGAAATCGTCTCGGCAGGCGATGGTGAAGAAGCCCTCGCAATGGCGATCAAAGAACGCCCCGACCTTATCGTGAGTGACGTAATGATGCCAAAGATTAGCGGATTCGACATGCTCGACATTCTTCGTAGCACCAGCGAAACCAAAGACGTAAAGGTTATTATGATGACCGCGCTTTCCAGCGACGACCAACGCGCTCGCGGTGAATCACTCGGTGCCGATCGTTACCTCGTAAAATCACAGGTAGGCATTGAAGACGTCGTTCGCACCGTTCACGATGTTCTAGGCGACAGTATTGCCGCTCCGGCTCCAGCAGCACCGACCTTTCCAGCAAGTGCTCCAGCGCCAGCGCCTGTTGCTGCGCCGACACCTAATGCCGAACCTGTTGCCGCACCGGCTCCAGATTTCTCTGTGCCAGCCCCAGAGGCCGCACCTGTAGCTCCGGCCCTCGAAACAGCGCCAGCACCTGTTGCCGAGCCCCTTTACGCGCCACAGCCAGCTCCAGTACCCACAGCGGCCGAGCAAGCCTTTGCGCCAGCCCCTGAAGCTCCTGCAGTATACGCAGCTCCAGAAGCGACACCAGTCGTGCCAGCTCCTACAGTCGAACCTGTCGCTGCTCCAGTTTTCGAAGCTGCACCTGCTACACCAGCTACCCCTGACCCAGCTTACGCACTCACTCCAGAGTCAGCGCCAGTTGCCCCTGCGCCTGCACCAGAGGCCTTTCCAGCAGCTCCAGCCGTTGCGCCGGCACCCGCACCACTTGCACCTGCGTTCAACCCAACACCAGCCCCTGCACCCGTTGCGCCACTTACCGCAAACCCAGTACTCTCTGAGCTTCCTGCTAGCCCTGTAGCAATGCCACAACCAACCGCGCCATTCTCGTCTCCCGCACCAGCCTCACTAGGGGAGCGTGTTATCGAACCACTTACAGCACCTGCTGAAAGCAGTATGGGCGACATTGCCGCGCAAATGGAACAAGCACTTAGCGCACAACCGCAGCCAGCACCTGCACAACAAGAGCAACCACCAACACCACCGGCGCTCTAACCTGGTATACTTAAGCTAGTGAGCGAACGTCTTAATAAATACATTGCATTTCACCTTGGCCTCTCGCGCCGCGAGGCCGATGATTTAATTGCCGCCGGAACCGTTACCGTTGCAGGTGAAACGGCCGTCCTTGGAGGTCGCATCGAACCGGGTCAACCGGTTGCCGTAAAAGGGGAGCTCGTCGCTGAAAAAGCGGCCTATACGTATTTAGCATTTAACAAACCAGAAGGCTACGTGTCTTCACGTAAGCAACAAGGCGACACGCCGACATTATATTCGTTGCTTCCTACGGAGCTTCACAATCTAAAGCCCGTGGGACGCCTCGACAAAGACAGTAGCGGGCTTCTTCTCCTTACCGATGACGGTGATTTTGCTTACCAAATGACCCACCCAAAGTTCTACAAGGTAAAAACCTACGAAGTATCACTTGGCACAGCACTTGAGCCGCTCCATCAACAGATGATTAGCGACTTTGGCGTACAGCTTGAGGATGGACCAAGTAAACTCAGCCTGGAACGCGTCAGTGACGACCGAAAAGACTGGATTGTTACTATGCACGAAGGCCGTAACCGGCAAATCCGTCGTACATTTGCGGCGCTTGGCTATGTGGTGACACGGCTTCACCGCACTAGCTTTGGACCGTACGCACTTGACGACATTGCAGCAGGGAAATACCAAACGGTCACTAAGCAAATTTAAAAACGCAGGCGAAAAACCTGCGTTTTTTGTTTACAATGAAATAAGCAATAAAAAAGAAAGTGGCCGGAGCCGAGACGCGCATGTGTGACCACGGCATTATCTCGAACTCCGGCCTGGCTGGCCTGTAAACAGAGGTGTCCCGAAGGACAACACCAGCCGGTGTGCGAAGTTTTGTCAGGTCCCCGTGTATTCACGAAATCCCGCTACTCGCTTGCACAACCGCGGCACCACACAGCCCCCTTGATGTGTTTAGCCAAAGCTTATTATATAACTTTACTTATTCACGGTCAATGTACACCGGAGCCTCCTTTATTTGTTATCGTCTCCTTATTTAGTGCTTATGCTCGCCAAAACCGCAAAACTATGCTAAAATTACCTCTGTTATGGCTTCAAAACTTCCAACAGTTGCAATTATCGGTCGCGCGAACGCAGGAAAAAGTTCGCTTTTTAACCGTTTCGTGCAATCGAAGCAAGCGATCGTAGCCCGCGAGGCTGGAACCACCCGAGACAACGTACTCGGCAAGGTTTCGTATGGCGATCACCAATTTTGGTTGGTCGACACCGCTGGTCTTAAGGACCCAAACGACGAGTTTGAAGCATCTATTCAAGAGCAAATCACCGAAGCCGCTGACGCCGCTGACGCAATTTTGGTTGTTGTTGACAGCACCGAATACGTCGGTGACGAAGATCGCATCGTAGCTAAAAAGGCGCTAAAAAGTAAAAAGCCTGTCATCTTGCTCACCAACAAGGCCGATCTTAAAGAAAGCCTTCCAATCGAAGAATTCCGCCGCCTTGGCATTAAAGAAATTATTCGCACTAGCGCCGAACACAGCGTTGGTATTACTGATGTACTCGACACCCTTACCGACCTTCTTCCGGCAAAAACCGAACGCGAAGAAACCGATGTTATTCGTATTTCACTCATTGGCCGCCCGAACGTAGGGAAGAGCAACCTCTTTAACACCCTTGCCGGCAAGCAGCAGGCGCTCGTTGCAAACATTGCTGGTACGACTCGCGACATCAACCGCGTACCACTTAAGTACAAGGGGCAGGCCATTGAGCTTCTCGACACCGCTGGTGTGCGTAGGCAAGGTAAGCAAGAGGTAGGAATCGAAAAATTCAGCGTCCTCCGTACACTTCAGGCAATCGAAGAAAGCGATATTTGTTTCCTTCTTATGGACGTCAATGAACTGAACACGCAGCTCGACCAGCGCCTCGCCGGAATTATCGACGAAGCAGGTAAGGGCCTCGTGATTGTGGTCAGTAAGTGGGACAGCGTGATGGGTAAAGACGCCTATACCCGTGACGCACTTGCGCCAAAAATCTCAAATACCTTCGATTTCGTGCCATGGGCACCACTTATCTTCACCAGTTCAGTAACCGGGCAAAACGTTTCAAAGCTCTTCGACCTTATGCTCGAAATTCATGGCCGTCGTACCCAAGAGCTTAAGACACGCAAGCTCAACGACCTTCTGCAAAAAACCGTCGCAGCACACCCGCCAGCTGGTCTTAAAAACACCCACCCGCGCCTTCGCTACATGGTACAAACCGACACTGCGCCACCATGGTTTGTGATTTATGGTTCTAACCTAAAGTTCCTTCACTGGAGTTACAAGCGTCACCTCGAACGCGTTATGCGCGAAACGTTCGACTACACCGGTACTGCCATTAAGTTTAGCTTCCGCGACGAAAAGCAAATTAAAGCCAACCGCGAAAAGGCTACCCAAGCTGCTGAGAAGGCTGAAAAAGCCGCAACTGAACCTTCAGAAGAAGAATAGTCGCCTCGCGCAAAGTTCTGCGCATTATCTACAAAAATGAAAAAGCCCACTCCGTTACAGAGTGGGCTTCCTCAAGCGTGCAGCGAGTAGCTGCTAGTCGGGAAGTGAATCGTCGAAATCCAGCTTGTCGACATGGATCTTGTCCGAGTAGACGGTCACGTGGCGCACAGGCCCAGTCATGACACTATCGCGCGAGTAGCGAACCCCGAACCGTCTCAGCTGAGACTTCAGGTTTCGGTGCCACAGCGTGCCTATCAGAATCATCCGTGCCATTGCAGCGAGACCAATTGTCACACTCAGGAGGGTGAGGAGCTGCGAGCCTAGCCGTTCGCTATCGACGAGGAGGTCCGAGAGAAACCCGGAAACACACACGCCAGCGAACGCCAGAAGCGCCAGCTTCACTTCGCGTAGTACGGACCGTCTTGCAAATCGACCGTAGTACTTACCCTTGGCATAGGTGCGATATTGAATCACACGAAACACCATAACGAGGACAAACGACAGCAATGTCACCAGCCCCGAGCAGAGAAACAGCACAGTCGCTGCTTCCAATTGAGCCATTGAGGTATCTTTCTTTAACTTGTAGCTTGAGGTGCGGCATTCGCCCTCAAGCGATTGCGAGGGGAATACAACCTTTTTATTATAGCATAAACGTAACGAAAAAGCAATCTGATGCTACAATAGGCTGTAGACTATGAAACTTATTTTTGCTCAAGGAAACCCCACAAAACAGTACGAACGAACTCGCCACAACGTTGGGTTCATGGTGCTCGATGTGCTTGCGGCAAACGAGCACGCAGCCTGGCAGGTGAGCAGTAAATTTAAAGCCGACATCGCCGAGGTGCAACTACGCGGCCAGAAGATCCTCCTCGTGAAGCCAGGCAGCTATTACAACGAAACTGGTGGCGTCGCGCGAGCGATTGTTGACTTCTATAAACTAACACCAGCCGAAGACGTGTTGGTCATCCACGACGATCTAGCGCTCCCGTTTGGGACCGTTCGAGTTCGCGCCAGCGGCAGTGACGCCGGCAACAATGGCATCAAAAGTCTCAACGCCCACCTCGGACCCGACTACGCCCGTATTCGTATTGGTATCTGGAACGAGCTTCGCGATCAAATTGACGATGCAAACTTTGTACTGAGCGCCTTCACAAAGAATGAAACGACCAAACTTGCAGAACTCATCGACACCACCGTAGTACCGTTAGTAGAAAAGTTCACCGACGGAACACTCGAGCCCGTTAGCTATTCTAACGGAAAATAAGCTTATGCTATACTGAGCACATGATACACAGCCGTAAGCGTAGGTTCTACGCACATGGGTTTACGATTGTTGAACTACTTATTGTCATTGTAGTTATCGCCATCTTAGCCGCCATTACTATCGTGTCGTACAACGGCATCAGTAACACCGCGCGCGTTTCGACTGCAGCACAAGGACTTCGTCAAATTGAAAAATCAATGCGCCTATGGGCAATCGACGAAGCTATGACCGAATGGCCTTACGATGCCACATACCCTCATGGCGGAGGCGGCACGTTTCTTTCAGATATGATCGCCGACAACCCTAAGCTCGCAAAATATATTCAATCGGTTCCATCAGTACCAGGCATCGACAGCGACGAGTGGTTCTATGACAACGACGGTGATGCTAAGCCAGCACCTCCAGCCTGCTATGGTGCATACGACGGTGTAAATATTGTCATTCGCTATACCGCCAACAGTGACTTCGTTGAAGGCCTCGACAAAACACTCGACGACGGCGACCTTAACTGCGGGAAAATGCGCTACCAAAATAATATTATCTTCTACGCGCTCGATTACACGCGAACTATTACACAATAATTTTAAGCACCCTATATATAGCGTACCCCTGTTAAAATAACATGTATATGCTTGCAAAGTGATTTGATTTGTCCGATACTATGCTTGATTCGGTCGAGCCTGACCGCGTCCCTGGCTTCACAGCAGCTGCCAGGCCGCATTCTATAATTATCAGGCTCCCGAATAGTTGCTTGATAATTTTCATTTGTTTACCACTCGCACCCTTTGGAGTATAAAATGTCTCACGAGACAAGTCCGATTTCCACCCTTTCACCAACCCAGGCTCGTCTTGAGATTCTGGCCGAAAACGCTCGCAACATCGTGAAGGTCCCCGACATCGTCGAGGAACTGCGCGAACGGCTGGGAATTCTATTCGACGAGCTCATCACTGACGGCTATGAAAAGATCGGTGCAGAGCACCGCGGCCTCGTCGGCGAAGTCAAGCTGAAGGATGTTGTTGTGCGCGACGCCACCTGGAAGGACGCAACGCCTTTCCAGCGCTTCCTCGAGAAGCTCGGTTTCCGCATCAACTACCGCCTCCTGCAGGGCAAGAAGGTACAGCCGCTCGCTGTATGGGAGCCTGCGTGGGCCGAAGCCGCAGAGCCGTACCGCTACATCCACCTGTACCTCAGTGCAGACGACGGAGCCGTGTACATGATGCGCGGCTACGGGACCGACATCGTCCCCGTCGACTTCGAGCACATCAAGCAGGCCTGCAACTACGCACAGGCCTTGAAGCTCCTCGAATCAGTCAACGACAGGATCGATTCTGTCGTCAGCCACCGCGAGCACGTCGCCCGCATGGCTGAGCTCGACGCCCAGGCCGAAGCAGCACGCCAGGAGCGTGAGGCTGAGAAGGCGCAGCGTGAAGCTGAATGGGCCGAGCGCGACCGCCTCCTGGCCGAACGACTGGCCAACCAGCCAGCTGCAGATGAAAACTAAATAGCAACAACCCCCGTCACTACGACGGGGGTTGTTCATTTTTCGAGCTATCCACCAAAATAATTCCACATAAAAAGGCGCCAGGTAAGGGTGGGCATCACCTGGCGCCATTTTACCCTTTAACCCACCCAAACATATCCTGATGTGAAGCGTCGTCGACCGGATCAATGTCTCGGTGCGCGCCTTGTTGCATCTCGCAGAGAACAACAACTACTGGATAGTCACGGAATATATTTTTAACGGGTCCTGTCCGGGTATTCGAAAATACGAGAACGGGAGTTAAAGGGGTTAGTAAGCATGCAAAGCTGTCGAAGAATGAATTCTCAAGCCAGAAAAGTGGAGGGTAGGTACTTTAAAAGCGCCTTGCACACTACCTAACATTGGCAGTACTATAAATAGTAACTACCGTTAGAAATAGGGGGTATAAGGTGCTTGATACGCAGCGGTATTCGCTGTATCAATCGTTTTCGATTATAGCACCTTGTTGACGTCATGTCAATACTTATTTAAAGGTGAACATGAAAATAGGGAAAATCAATAGACAAAGTATAGGAATAAGCGGTTTCACCTCTGTTCTAGAAAACTACGCTGGAATGCCGAAAGAGCTCTTTGTGGCCGGGACACTTCCAGAACATCGAATCAAAGCGGTTGCCATTATCGGATCGCGAAAACCAACTAACTACGGTAAACAAGTGACGCATCAACTGGCATACGGACTCGCAAAGCAGGGGATTGCTATCATCAGTGGCCTTGCGTTTGGTATCGACAAAATCGCCCATGAGGCAGCACTTGAAGCGGGCGGAACCACCATTGCCATCATGGCTAATGGACTACACCGTGTATATCCTGTTGCTCACGAGGCACTGGCCGAGCAGATTATTAAAAATGGCGGAGCGATTATTAGCGAGCAAGAGCTAGGCGTTGATGCCCATAAATATCATTTCTTGGCTCGCAATCGCATTGTTAGCGGCCTTGCCGACGCGGTTATCGTCACCGAAGCTACGCATCGTAGCGGGACGCTCTCGACTGTCGGACACGCGCTCGATCAAAACAAAGAAGTTTTTGCCGTGCCCGGGCCAATTACCAGCTTGCTTTCAGTAGGGCCCAACAAGCTTATCCAGCAAGGGGCGCACGTTGCGCTAAGCGTGCAAGATGTACTCGACATCATCGCACCCGAAACACCTAGAAGCCAAACACAGCTCTCACTCGGCGACACGCCGCTCGAGGTGGCAATTATCCGTCATATCCAGCAGGGGGTTGCATCGGCAGACGCGCTTATAAACGCGCTTTCCAAGGAAAGCCCCGCCGAAATACTACAGACGCTTACCCTTATGGAATTAAAGGGGACACTCCGCGTGAGCGCAGGCGTATTGCACCTTGGTAGCTGAGCGCGCTTTACCTTGATTTTTTAACGGTTTAATGCTATAATTTTTAAGCCTTTTACCGCCAAAACGCGTTGAAAAATGGCATGAACCTTTAATTCCCCAACTATTCTCAAGGAGCCCCATGAACGCGTCATCTTCGCGCGAGTACTACATGTCTGGCGTCGAGATCGCGAAAGCGATTTCCGACATCAGCACGTTGGCCGCCGAGGTCATCAAACACAGCAGTCACCTGCAGCTGGTCCACGGGACCGCCTACCAGCCACGCGGCATGACGCCCAAGTTCCTTCGGGTTCAAAGGCCATATCGCGCCGACATCTCGGGCTACGCCTTCGGCAAGGATGGCAGCCCAGTCGAGATGATCGCCGAATACGGCGGAGAAGTCCTCATCGCCACGCACCACCACCGGCGTCACAACCAGTACGTGCTGCACACCCTCAGTGACTACGTGTCAGTGTGGGTGATCGACGACAAGGACCGACTCATCTCCGGCGACACGGCTCGCCAAACCGTGCAGGACGTCCTGTTCCGCATGTCACAGCTCCTGCCTGACGGTCACTACCTGAAGCAGGCGCAAGACAACGAGATCCCTGCTGGGGAACTCGCGGGCTCCAGCCTGGAGTAGTAGGTTCGAATCCGACACGTCCAATTCCTAAAATTGGAAGCCCGTGTCACCAAAGTGGCGGAAATTCCGTCCAACCCCCGGTTTTTATAGCCGGGGGATTTTCTTTTTTACGGTTTTTCTTTACAAAGTATATATACGTGGTGTACAGTCGTGCGTTGTGTTAGGGCGTGACAAAAAGCCTTAAAACTTAAGCACAAATTTAGAAAGCCTGAGTATACTTAATATATATGTCAAAAAATTTAGTAATCGTAGAGTCCCCAGCAAAAGCTAAAACTATCGAGAAATATCTCGGTAAAGAGTTTACTGTGCTCTCGAGTATTGGGCACATCCGCTCAATTGCTAAAAAGACCAAAGACGGCACGCCACCTATCGATGTAAAGAACGGCTTTGCTACCACATACGAAGTAGATAGCGAAAAAAAGAAAACCATTACCGAACTCAAAAAAGCCGTCAAAGCCTCCGAAGTCGTTTGGCTCGCAACCGATGAAGACCGCGAAGGAGAGGCAATCGCCTGGCACCTTTGCGAAGTACTCAACCTCGACCCAGCAAAAACCAACCGTATTGTATTCCACGAAATTACTAAACCTGCTATCGAAGCCGCGGTAAAAACTCCGCGCACCGTCGATATGCAACTCGTTCAAGCTCAACAAGCTCGCCAAATCCTCGACCGCTTAGTAGGGTTTGAGCTTAGTCCGGTTGTCTGGCAAAAGGTTCCTGGCGGTAAGTCTGCTGGGCGTGTACAGTCACCAGCCGTACGCCTTTTGGTCGAACGCGAACGCAAAATTCAAAAGTTCGAAGGTTCGTTCCAGTTTAAGGTCACTGCCGAATTTATACACGATGGTGCTACGGTAAAAGCCGAGCTTCCACAACGCTTCGACACCGAAGCCGAAGCACAAAGTTTCTTGGCAAGTCTTTCAAACGCCACCTTTACTGTCTCT
The DNA here is from genome assembly GCA_050730895.1 of Candidatus Microsaccharimonas sp. Lineage (GTDB taxonomy): Bacteria > Patescibacteriota > Saccharimonadia > Saccharimonadales > Saccharimonadaceae > Microsaccharimonas. The sequence goes on along the minus strand of JBOHNV010000004.1, from coordinate 31,274 downwards.
GACGTCACCACCAGCCCTGGCACCCGCAACCCAGGTGCACCGTTTACTACCAGTACCCTACAGCAAGAAGCCAACAGCAAACTTGGCTTTGGCTCACGTGCTACTATGGCCAGTGCTCAAAAGCTCTATCAAGCCGGTAAAATTACGTACATGCGTACCGACAGCACCGTACTGAGTGGCCAGGCCATCGCATCAGCTGCCGACTACATTAAAAGCGCCTTCGGTGAAGAATATTCACAAGTACGCCAATTTAAAACCAAATCGTCAAGTGCTCAAGAGGCCCACGAAGCAATTCGTCCAACCAACATGGCCGACGAAAAGGGAAGTAGTGACCAATACGACCAAAAGCTTTACGACCTTATTCGCCGTCGCACCATTGCCAGTCAAATGGCACCAGCTAAGCTTGAAAAAACTGTTGCCACTATTACTATTAGCACCGCCGAACTTGCTTTCGAAGCCAAGGGAGAAGTAATCGTATTCGACGGATTCCTTCGCGTTTACGGTGGTGGTAAAAAAGACCCAGATATCCTTCCTGCTATGGCTAGCGGCGACCAACTCGCACTCCAGCAAGCAGGCGCCCGCCAAACCTTCTCACGCCCGCCAGCCCGCTTTACCGAAGGTTCACTCGTTAAAAAGCTCGAAGAACTCGGCATTGGCCGTCCTTCAACCTACGCCACTATCATCAACACCGTTCAGGTCCGTGGCTACGCCGAAAAGGGCGACGGCGAAGGTGAGCCTCGCGATGTTATCACCCTAGCCGTACAACCCGGCACAAGCGTTGAACGCGAAATTGTTCAAGAAAAAACCGGCTCCGACAAAGGCAAGCTTGTACCAACCTCTATCGGTATGATGATCGCCGACTTCCTGGGCGAATACTTCGAACAAGTCGTCGACTACGGTTTTACCGCCGACGTCGAGCAAGAATTCGACCAAATCGCCACTGGTGCCTTGGCGCGCAATGTGATGCTCGAGAAATTCTACGCACCATTCCACAAGCTTATCGAAAACTCTGGTGGCATCGACCGCTCACAAGTAGCGCAGGCAACATCTATTGGAAATGACCCTAAAACTGGCAAAATGATCTACGCCCGAATCGGCCGCTTTGGTCCTATGTTGCAACTAGGTGATGCAAAAAACCCAGACGGCACCGACAGCGACGAAAAACCACAGTTCGCCCCAATGCCAAAAGGCTTCCGCGTTGATACTGTCACCCTCGAAGCCGCACTTAAAGCCTTCCAGCTCCCACGCCTTGTCGGCGAAACCCCCGAAGGCCTTCCAATGAAAGCGAATATTGGTCGCTTTGGCCCATACCTCGAAATCACAAACCCAGAAACCAAAACACGGCTATTCGTCAGCATTAAACCGCTCGACCCGCATACCATCACTCACGAAGAAGCGCTCGAGCTCTACGCCGCCAAGCTCAAGGCCGAAGCCGAAAAGAACATCGCCGACTTTGGCGACGGCGTAAAGGTCCTCAACGGCCGCTATGGTCCGTACATTACCGATGGCAGTAAAAACGCCAAGATCCCTAAGGACACCGACCCAAAAACTATTACTCACGAACAAGCTAAGCAAATCCTTGCCGATGCACCAGAGCCTAAAGGCCGCTTTGCTCGTCGCAAAACAACCGCCACAAAAACTGCGGCCAAAAAGCCAGCTGCAAAGAAAAAGCCAGCTGCCAAAAAAGCTCCCGCCAAGAAAACAGCAGCTAAAAAAGCTTCCTCATAAGAGGTAGTAGCCTATAAAGGGTGGCGAAATGTCGCCCTTTTTCTTTTTACGTAAATAGTACCTAATAAGCATTAACGCCATATATTGTGGATAACTAAAGTCTTAAACCACTATATACACAGATTGTCTACTTCATGCTACAATAAGGTAACTACACAAATTCTTTGACATTATATACATATTATTGTACAATGATGTTAAAGAATATAGTTAAACGTAAATTCCGAGTGGAGCGTGGGGCACAGCGGAGAGAAAGAAAACAAGATGACCGACACTACCGAAACCAAGCCGACAGTTGACCTCAAAACAGGGGTTGCAGACATCATCTCCCTTATTGAACAAGACCGCGAACGCGAAATTATTACTCGTCGCTTTGGCCTTTACGACCGCCGCGAAACGCTTGAACAAATCGGAGAGCTCCTTGGAATCACTCGTGAACGTGTCCGTCAGCTTGAAAAGGCGATTCTTATTCGTCTTAAAATCGCCGCCGAAGAAGGGAAGACCGACACTGTCGCTAACCTTGAAAAGATCTTTATTCGTACCCTTAGTGAAATGGGGCGTGCCGCACGCGTTGCTGACCTTGCCGACGCACTCTACGGAAAAACTACTAACCAGCAAGAACGTGCCCACGTCGCTTTCATCGCTACCCTTGCACCAAACTTGACAGTTATCGATGAAAACGACAACTACTACCAAGCAACCTCTGTTGCTGAATATGGTGACGAGAAGAAGCTCAAGGGTCGCGTTGACGAGATTGTGAAGCTCATTAAAGAGGCGAAAGAACCACAAACTGTCGATCAGCTCTTCGACAAGCTCAGCTACGAGCACCCTGCACAAGCTGCTGCACTTGCAAGCATCAGCAAGCAACTTGCACACCTTCGTGATACCTGGGGACTTACCAAGTGGCCAACCGTCAACCCAAAGAACATCCGTGATAAAATTTACGTTATCTTGGCTGACAACAAAAAGCCGATGCACTTCTCGGACATCGCTAAATCAATCAAAGACAGCTCATTCAAGCGTAAAGACGTTACTACTCAAGCGATTCACAACGAGCTTATTAAAGACAAGCGTTTCGTACTGATTGGCCGTGGCATTTATGCGCTCGACACCTGGGGCTTTAGCAAGGGAACCGTCAGTGACATCATTGCCGACGTCCTTAAAGATGCAAAAGAACCATTGCACCGCGACGAAATCGTTAAGCGTGTCCTTAAGAGCCGCCAGGTAAAAGAGACGACTATCCTCCTTAACCTCCAAAGCAAGCCACAGTTCAAGCGTGTCGCAAAAGCGACCTACGTGCTTGCCGACGAAGCGTAAACTATTCACTCGTCCTTTATAGCCCCTTCATCAGGGGCTATTTTGTTGTATAAAACACTTGAATAGAGTGTTGACGTTGCACGACGTGCAACGTATAATTTAATTACTACAGCATACACTAAGTACCGAAGGAGGGGATCGTATGGGTAACGGAACAGCAAAAGGTGCACTCGAATATCTACAGAACCTCGAGGCCAAGGGTAAGGCCTCTTCGGGCGCTATTGCACCTCTTAAAATTGCCGTGAGCAAAGTGCTCCAGGTTGTTGATGGTGACGATTGGGAAAATACCGACATCAGGAAGGTTGATATTGAAGACTACATGTCTCGTTTTGCAAATCTCACCATGGGTAAGTACGCATCAGAAAGCTTGACGGCATATAAATCACGCCTCACTCGCGCACTTTCTTGGTACCTTCAATTTCTCGAAAAGCCAGGCTGGACCCCCGATGTCAATCGTCGTGCTGTTGGTGTGAAATCTTCTAAAAAGAATACCCCGATACGGAAAGCTAAGCCGGCCGAGCACACCGCTACGTCAGCCCAGGTGCCTGCACTTCCTGATCAATCATCTGATGCCGGATTCGGTAAAATCGCAGGCAGGATCATCTACCCATACCCGCTGAGCGACGGGCAACTTATTCACATAAGCCTTCCGGTTCGCCTTTCGCGCACCGACGCAAAGCGTATCGGTACATTCATCGAAAGCATCGCCATCGATGAAGAGGGAAGTCCTCATGCCTAAGCCAGATCAAACAAACACGTTTGCTTTTATCGATAGCCAAAACCTCAACCTTGGGGTTCGCTCTATGGGGTGGAAAATCGACTATAAAAAGTTTCGCTTGTACCTAAAAAACAAATACAATGTAACAAAAGCGTTTATGTTCATTGGTATGGTAGGGAATAATCAAAAGCTCTACACAGAACTGCAATCAGCAGGGTTTATTCTTGTATTCAAACCTACTATTCAGTATTTTCAAAATGGTAAGAAGACCGTAAAAGGTAACGTCGACGCCGAGCTCGTGCTCCACGCCGCAGCGATTCAATACCCGCACTACGACAAGGCTATTCTTATTAGTGGTGATGGTGATTTCACGTGCCTCGCCGAATATCTAGAGGAAAACGACAAGCTACTTCATATCCTTACCCCAAACGGGAAATACTCTAAGCTCTTAAAGCCTTACGCACCGTATATAATTCCCGTTGCGAGCCTACGCGGCTCTATTGAGTACAAAGCTCGGAAAAACACGAAGACCGGCATCGGCGATCGGTCGAAACCTTAAGCCTATCCGGTCATGGTGATACTCGTATCCTACTAAAAATAGGGGTATTTGTCAATGCATGGAGGGTATCTTGCATTGACTTTTTTAATTAAATATGGTATTATTTAATCAAATATAACCCTCTCTCGCATCGTGCTCATGTTGCACTATCACATCAGAGGTGAGAGAATAGAAACACAATTATGCAATTCATTGGTGACTTTCTGAACTTCTTCCTTCAATGGTACGTCTGGCTGCCAATTGTTTTAGTACTTGCTTTTTTGACCTGGCGCAACTGGCGTAAGGCAGAGGTAGTGGCTCAAACTCTCGAGGGCGACCTGCTGATTCTTGAAATCCCTAAAACGAACGATAAAAAGGAACTTGCTGCTGAGCAGATGTTCGCCAGCCTTCATGGTATTTTGCGTGACGCCGAAGAGCTCCGCATGACCGGCGGCATACAAGAGCACCTTAGCTTCGAGTTTGCCTCGGTAAACGGTCAGATCCGTTTTTACGCATGGGTCCCAAAGCAGCTTCGAGCCTTTGTTGAAGGTCAAATTTATTCACAATACCCAACTGTTCAAATTCGTGAAGCCGACGAAGATTACGTCACCCACGAACGCGATCACAGCGTTGTGTACACTACCGACGTCACCCTGACCGAAAACGAAGTACTGCCTATTAAAACGTTTCAAAGTTTCGAAGTCGACCCGCTGGCTGGTATTACTGGTACCCTTGCGAAACTAGAGACTACCGGTGATGAAATGTGGGTTCAAATTTTAGTGCGCCCAATCGCCGACGATTGGCACAAAACCACCGAAAAATGGATTAAAGGTGTGCGCGAAGGAAAGGTCAGCTCAACCTCTAAATACCTTGGCTGGCTCCCCGGTGTCCTTGAGGCCCTCTGGAAACCACCTGAGGTCAACGAAAAAGTCACCATCGCGAAAGAACTTTCTGACCGCGATAAAACACGTATCTCTGAGGCCGAGTCAAAGGCTACAAAGCTTGGCTACCAAGTAAAAATCCGCGTTGCATACCTTGGTGAAAACCAAGAAACCGCTCGCCAACAAATGCAGGCTATTGTCGGTACCTTTAAGCAATTCAACTCAACCAACCTCAACGGCTTCCGCGCTAGCGGCTCGAGCTTCAATAAAGAGAACCTCATTCCATATCGACAGCGCCAATTTGGTCCTGGCGGTTTCGTACTCAACATCGAAGAACTCGCCAGTGTCTATCACTTGCCGCACACTAGCGTCGAAACGCCGAACATTGTTTGGGCGAGCAGCAAGACCGCCGAGCCACCAGCGAAGCTCCCAATCGTCACCGGCAACCCAGCTATCGACGAAAACATCAGCGCCTTTGGTCTTACGAACTTCCGTGGTATTAACCACCAGTTCGGCATGCTTCGAAGTGACCGCTCACGCCACCTCTACATTATTGGACAAACCGGAGCAGGAAAGTCAGGTCTCCTCGAACTATTTACCCTTAGTGACATTTTCCACGGACATGGATTTGCCGTTGTCGACCCGCATGGTGACCTTGCCGTTGATACCATGCGCTTTATTCCTGGCAGCCGTCTTCAAGACGTCGTGTACTTTAACCCGGCCGATACTGCGTTCCCAGTTGGTTTTAACCCACTCGAAGTCACCAATCCTGAGCAAAAGAGCAACATTAGCTCCGAGGTAATTGGCGTACTCAAGCGTATGTTCGGCGAAAGCTGGGGGCCACGCCTCGAATACATTCTGCGCTACACTATCCTCGCGCTCCTCGACCGACCATCAACCACCATGCTCGATATTTCCCGCATGCTCACCGACAAAAAGTTCCGCAAAGAAACCTTGAGCTACTGTACCGACAGTGTCGTACTCCAGTTCTGGAATGTTGAGTTCGCCAGTTGGAACGATAAGTTCCAGTCTGAGGCAATCGCACCGGTGCTCAATAAGGTAGGGGCCTTCACTGCCAACCCGACCATTCGTAATATTATCGGCCAGCCGAAGAGTACTTTTAACATCCGCCAAATTATGGACGAAGGCAAGATCCTCATTGTTAACCTTTCTAAAGGTCTTATCGGTGAAGACAACGCCGCGATTCTTGGTTCGTTCCTTGTCACCAAAATTCAACTCGCTGCCATGAGCCGTAGCGATATTCCAAATATCGCCGATCGCCGCCCATTCTATCTTTATGTCGACGAATTCCAAAACTTCGCTACCGATTCATTCGCAACTATTCTTTCCGAAGCGCGTAAGTACGCCCTCAACCTTACCGTCGCCAACCAGTACATTGGCCAGATGACCGACACCGTACGCGATGCCGTCTTCGGTAACGTTGGCTCAATGATTTCATTCCGTGTCTCTGCCGACGACGCGCCGATTCTCTCAAAGCAATTTGAACCACAATTTGAAGCCGGCGACCTTCTGCAAATGCACAACCGTCACTTCATCATTAACATGGTGATTAACGGCGAAAAATCACCGGCCTTCAGTGCCACCACTCTAAAGTTGCCTCCAGAACAAATCGACAACTCTGGCCGCATTATCGAGAATTCACGCCGCCTTTATAGCCGTCTTCGTAGCGATGTCGAAGCCGAAATTAACGCACTCGTAAATATGCCGGCTACGCTTCAGCCACAGGTAAACCCGCAAGCTTCAAAGAACGCCGCACCTGAACTTCCAAAAACACCTGCTCAGGCGAAGCTCTGGCCAATTGATGCTGGTGCGAAAGCCGTGGAATCAATTATCGCACCGCCCGAACAAGCTCCACAAACACTTGCTGAACAAGTTGCCGCCGATGCGCAAGCAGCCGCAGGTACGCCTACGGGCGTCATTGGAAGCGCTGGCGACACGCCCGTCAAGAAAAAGCGTAAACGAACCCGCCGACGCAAAAAACCGGCTACTACAGCCGCTGGCGACCAATCCCCACAAGCTTAATACGTTCATGCTTGAGCATGAAGAGTAAACTCGTTACAATACCCGTATGCCACCCGAGTTTACTACCGGCTTCTCAGAGTCCGATATCGAAAAAACCTGCCAGGCAACCGAACAATTCCTCGGCATCTTCTCTTCACCAAAAGAGTTTCTTGATACGGCCATTGCCGAGTACGCATCAATACCTTCAGATCGTGCCGAACTCATCCGTATGATTCGTGTTGCCGAATTTGTTACCGGGCCAGGAGACAAAGCAACATCGGACGCCATTCGTGCCTTCTTTTACGGCGAAGTCATTGCCTCCGACCTCATCCGTCGCCTCCCATCCGAGCAAGAGGGGATTGGCGGGTATGCACACGAGTATCTTAAGAATCGACTCGAGCAGAGCCGTGAAGGTATACATGACGACTACGAGATGCCTCTTGATGGACTACGCCGAAAGAATCTTGAAGCAGCAAGTATTCGCGAAGAACTCATCAATCCAACACTCCCTATTCCAGCATCCCTCGAAGCATACATCGACACTATCACTGCGCAGTTAGAAGATAGTGTTCCTGAGCGTCATTTCTCGACGATGGGTTTTCATTTGGTAATGCAGGAGTTTCTTCACCCAAATAGTCACCGCACGACCCAGGATACGCTCCAGGAGGTTGACGCAATCATGAGCGAGTCAGAATCGTACGGTGACTACATAGAGGCTATGGAAGCAGCCAAAGAAGTGGCTCGCGCCAAGGAACCTGAGACCTACGAAGGCGCGCCTACGGTGGCAGAAACCGAGGCGCTTCTTGGTGACAACCCCGACATTACTGACGAGCCCGAAATGCGCGAAAAAGACTATGCGCGAAAAGAACTCTTAGAAATGTATCTTGCAGACAAAAAAGCTTTCGCAAAAGTCGAGCTAAAGGATGATGCGGGTTTTCAAGTTGCCACGCGGCACCTTTGGGAAAAGAATCTCCGCGATCTCGCCGCAACAGAGCACCTCTTTACTAAAAAAGACCTCCTTGTCGTTAACGGTGATTATTTCGCCATCACCTCGAACGGCGAAACAAGTAGTGTGAGCCTTTTTAATAGCACCGATGAAATCATAGGGGCCTTTGAAGGCATTCATCTTGTTGAAGCGCCGACAGTGAAGGAATTGAAGCGCGCGCTCGCAGCGGCCGCTGATTATACCGAAGATAAAGAAGCCACCTCGCTCACCCCGGTTGTCCGCATCAACGACCCGACGTATATTCAATACAAAGAGGGGGGAGAACAACGCGTTGTGTATGGCACCGGCCTCACAATTGACATCCCGATTATCTACAAAACAGCCCTTATTAGTAGCGTCGCTCTCCCAGAGTACGACTACCTTGGCGACGACCCCGACCGCGCCTAGTTGATTACTTTGCTTTATATGCTATAGTAGTAAAACATCGTTCACCGAGAGAAGGGAAACGACATGACGGAAGAGGCAGCTTCAGAAGATTCACATCTTTTGAACGAGATCGAAACCGCCTATAGCCCGGCTGTTGTTGGGCAAGCACTGCAAGAACACCTGGCGGAAATTGCTGAGCGCCTGCACGGCAACATCCTCGCCATCCTGCGACTCACGCCGTACCTCACGAATGTGATTTACACCGATCGACAGCGATGGTATGCCGAACGCGAGGTATTCCGACTCGAGAAGCAACGAAAGCTTCTCCTCGAGGAGTACTCCAATGCTCGCATCGACGCAAGCGACTTCCATGAGTCAGCCGTCGCAGTGCCCACCCACCACATCTAGCCCCACACCTCGTCGAGAGCCCAGCGCCCTCCGGGGTGCGGGGTTTTCGCATTTATGGTATAATAAAAGAGTAACTAACAATTAGCGTATCCAGAGTGCAGCGAGAGAACTAGCTCAATGACCTGCCGGCAACCAGCCTCTACTTCTTTAGTATGCGGACACGGTGCCCCTTCTAGCCCTACTGAATTAGGGGAAGATAAACGACCTTGGCGCACCTTTCGTGCACAAACTCCTTGGTATTTTCCCTTAGCCCACACGGGCGGAAAGATACGAAAAAGGAGTATTTTTTATGTCAAAATCAACTATTATCGCCCCTGTAGCAACAGATGTCTATCGAACTGCCGAAAGTGTCTCACCAAGGCACCCCGATAAATTGTGCGATCAAATTTCCGACGCCATTCTCGATGCCTACCTTACTGAAGACCCGTATTCTCGCGTTGCCGTCGACGTTGCCGGTGGTCATGGCGCTATTTTTATAACAGGCGAGGTGACCTCTAAAGCCACCTCTGTAAACGCTGCCGAAATCGCACATCGCATCGTTGGGCCAACCGCCAGTGGTACACCCTATGAGATTATCGAACGAATCACCGCCCAAAGCCCTGAAATCGCTCAAGGGGTCGACACTGGCGGGGCAGGGGACCAAGGAATCATGGTTGGCTACGCCACCAACGAGACTCCAGAACACCTCCCCCTCGAATATGTATTAGCACGCAGCTTGAATCAATTCCTCTACGAGCGCTGGCCATACGATGGTAAGACGCAGGTAACTGTACTGGGGGAGCGGATTGCTTCAGTTGTGGCGAGTTTTCAGCACGCATCAACAGAGGAGCTCACCGAAGCCGTTAAAAAATGGGCGCGCACGCAGCACTACGTAAGTAAGTACTTCGTAAAAGGCCAAAACAGCAACCCCACGCTACACATTAACCCTGCAGGGAACTGGGAGATGGGCGGTTTCGACGCCGATGCCGGACTGACAGGCCGAAAGTTAGCCGTCGACAACTACGGCCCCCGCGTCCCGTTGGGTGGGGGAGCCTTCAGCGGAAAAGACGGCACAAAAGTTGATCGATCGGGCGCCTATATTGCCCGGCACATTGCCGTGGAATATCTTGAAAAATACGACGCCCAAGAAGTATTTGTCTACCTAGCGTACGCCATCGGCTTCCCGTACCCCGTCGAAGCTACCGTTACTATTGATGGCGTACAAAAGAACATTACCGGTTACGACCTCACGCCAGAGGGGATTATTACCCAGCTCAACCTTCGCGCTCCCGGCTTTGAAAAACGCGCCCGCTATGGACATTTCTAGAGAAATAGTACATACTACCACCTAGCTTTACTCACCCCTGCGGTGAGTAAACGTGTTCTTTGAATGGCCCACTACCCATCCCCTTAAGGAGGTATTTTTGTAATGTTTTTCATTCATCCGCTCATGTACTCCTGGATCACCACCGGTCGGTTGACACCACCGAAGCTGCTCACGATCGAGCTGCCGCTGTCCTTAGTGCACGCCCGCGAACTTCGCCCGCTCCGAGGGGAGCTGCACGTCGAAGATATTCTTCGGCACATCGACGAGCACAATCAAAAGGAGATCGAAAAGACAATGCTCTTTTCGCCCAGCGACGACGCGCCCGATGTCCCCAAGATATTCACCGAAGCCGCTCAGTACCGCCTCTTCCGCTGGATCGTCATCGGTACAGTCGCAACAGGGATCAGTCTGATGTACGGCACCGGCATGCTGCCTATGTAGCTGTCATGCATCCCCAGTCGCCATTCACCCAGCACCAGCCCCGCTAGAAACCGTCGAGAAGCTCCACTCTCCAGTTTTTAGTGGGGCTTTTCGATTTTAATAGGGCAGAGCAGGGGAGATACACCTCTTTTTCATCCCCCTACCCCTATTACAGCCCTTCTCTACCCCCGTTAAATACCCCTCTTAACACCTATACTCCAGAACATGGAACATAATTAGAACATTCTTGGGTGCATAGAGCTGAGCAATGCACTGGATGATCATACACATATATACGTGCCAGAGCTAAAACACGGCAGGCAGACGGCAAATAGGCAACACGTACAACAAACACAGCAGACGAGTAGCAATAGCAAAATAAAAATCCAAAACCAGGCAGAAAGAGTGGTATATATATCGAAATTGAGATATAGACTTAACGTCGCACAATGTATATTTTGCGAAGCACATATATAGTATTACAGATGAGTACACATCCATCTATATATACTCCCTAATAGAGTAGTGTTCGGTAATTACTATCATACGCATGTTTACATACTATATTTATGTACTATCATACTCTTACATTCCATACACTTCATTAAAGGTTCCACGAGCTCTCAGAAGTGTTTAAATCGTCTATTAAGGCTTGAAGTCTGGTTTGCATCTGTTGACCCCTGTAAACCCATGAAGCTTTATCTGTACAAATATACAACATCCTAGGCTGTAACACCTTAGATCCTGCAAGTTATCCACACAGTCGCTCGTATTATTTGCTTTTTCCGTGAAATGATTATACTACTCCCTCACTGCCCCTCTGCCCTACTTTTTGACTTTTTAGTATTTTGATATTAAAATATACTTTTTTGTCAAAACGAACAAGTAGAACAAAAATAGAACATAGAGAAAGGGGAAAGGAGGGGAAGAGTGTACTGGTATTTTTAGCATGCGCATGGTTTGAGTGCTTACTATGCACCTCGTCGGCCAACCGCCAATAGCTAGTTACCGGTACGCAGCACGCCCACTCACACGAACGTCAATATATTCTGGCGCTACGCCACGAGATTGCAAATACTTAATCGAGCGGTCAGCATCTTCAATCTGCTCCCCTGCTCCCCTGTCGATTGATAATTTTACACGGCTTGAAATTCCATCAAAATAAATATCAACCTCGCGAGTAGTATCTTGTGGCAAGGCGGCTTTCACAATGGTATATCCCCTACCCTGGGCCTGTGCTACTGCCCTTCCCAGGAAACCAAGCGTCCGGCTCCCTACTACTGCACTTCCCTGCTCTGGACTTACACCGCTTTCGTCAACAATCTGCACTGTTGGCGCTTCATAATAATTCTTCTCAAACACCACCCCATGGGCATCTACAAAGTACTGTTTACTGTTAATTTGCCAGCCTGCAACAGGGGTGCGGAAGGTAATCGCCAGGTTACTCTGAGCAACGCCAGGCATACCACTCAGCTCAAGCGATTCCACTTCTGGAAGCGCCTCAGAAACATACGCACTTAAAGCCGCCTCGTTCAGAGAGAGACGCAATCGCTGCGAGGGGTTAAGGTTGAGATATTCATTTACCGTATCTTCATAGATTCGTGCATCAAATGAAGTCGTCAATTGTTTTGTTGTCGTGGTCACGTGCACCTGGGCAATAAGCTGCCATAACAGTAGCCCAAGCAGTACCGCCACCATAGCAACAATAAAGAAAAGTCCGCCGATCTTGCGACGTTGCGACGCTAATGTATGCGCCTTTTGCCGAGACGATTCCTCGGGAGTGTTATGTCGATAGCTGCTCAACGTACGATTACGTTTAAACTGACTCGTACTGGTGCCCGATGATGGCTGAGGCGAACGACGCGGCGCGCCGCCAGCACCAAACTCGTCGTCAGCAATGCGCCGACGACGCGGCACGGTTTCTTTGCCACGAGAAGAGCGCTTTGAAAACATGATTATGCTTATTATAGCATTTATATATCTGTTATTGAGGGATTATTTCGCGGCTTTAACAATCAAATCAGCAACGTCTTTAGCGGCGTCCGGCTTGGCAAAGTTACCGAAGCGCTTTGCCATTGTCTTGGTTGTTTTAGGATCGTTTAAATACGCGTTCACGGCAGAAACAAGCAGTTGCGGATCTTCCACCATAGCGTCTTCATCCAAGACAATCGCCACCTGGGCTTCTTCATATACGGCAGCGTTTTTGAGTTGGTGTCCACCAGTAAGCGCTGCATTCGGCACGAGAATTGTCGGCTTCTGAAGTGCTGCAAGTTCCAAAATAGTCGTTGCTCCAGCGCGCGTCACTACTACATCGGCAGCGCCAAGTAATTCGTGCATAGTACTTACGAAAGAATGTAATTGAAAACTCTTTGTGTCGGGGTGCTGCTCGCGTAATTCATCGTATTGCGCCGCACCAGAAACCAAAATTACCGAGGCTTTTTGTTGTAATTTATCCAACACCTGTAGTGTAGTGTTATTGAGACGTTTTGCACCAAGCCCACCACCGGTCACAACAACGAGCGGCTTACTAGGGTCGACCTTCCACCGCTTCTTAGCGGTTACTTGCTCGTTAGCACTCAACACACGAAACGCTGTGTTTACAGGAATTCCTACATAGTGCGTCCTATCGGTAGGATAATTATAATATTCGAGCGGCGCACCGGTCGCAATAGATGTCGCCCACTTCGAAAGAATACGATTCGTCAGGCCTGGATGTGCGTCGGAGTCGTGAATCACCAGTGGAATTCGCAGCAAGTGTGCAGCCATACCAATTGGTAAGCACACAAAACCACCCTTGGTGAAAATAACATCAGGGCGCCACCAAATAAGCTTCCAGAAGCTCTGAAAAAATCCACCAGCAACCTTAAACACGTCGACGGTATTTTGCCACATCAGTGACGGCCACATAATGTGCTGCCAAAGTGTTAAATGGTGATAGCGACGAAGCTTTCCCGAGGCAATTGTTTCGACAGGAATCGTGTTGTCAAACGCACCCACAATAGAAGCGGCCTGTTTTGCAAAGTGCGTGTCGCACCAAAAACGAATCTCTGTTTCAGAATCGAGAGCACGAAGCTCTTTAAGAACTGCGACGACTGGTGTGACGTGTCCGCCCGACCCCCCGCCCGCGGCGAGAATTCTCATTAGCTTCCTCCTTTATACGTGATGGATGAACGGTATATTTTGATGCCTGGAATACCAACCCAAGTGCCGCTGTCATGAAGATCATACTCGTTCCCCCGTAGCTGAGTAGCGGTAGTGTAATACCTGTCAGCGGGAAAATACCAATCATTGCGGCTATATTAAGAATAACATGTGCCGCCAGCCAGCCGAACACGCCCGCTGCAAGCAATTTAAGGCGATAATCAATCAAACCATCCATAACACCCAATAATCGCATCATAAGGGCTACAAACAGCGCCAAAAGGGCTACAGTGCCGATGAAACCGAAGGTCTCACCGATAATTGCAAAAATAGAGTCGTTAATTGCTTCCGGCAAGTACCCGGATGCCTGAACACTTCCGCCAATTCCTACGCCAAAGAACCCGCCCGAACCAATCGCAATTTTTGCATGCTGAATATGGTAGGCGTCGGGGTCAGAGGTTGAGGTGCTATCCCCCTTGAGGTAGGTCATCACGCGTTCCACACGGTGATCAGAAGTGAAGATGAATAACAGCCCAAATACGAGCAGCGCACCTAATACACCAAAGATAATCTTTGCCCGCAAGCCAGCAACCACCAACATCGTTACCACAATCGCGGTCAGCGAAATACCCGTACCAAGGTCACGTTGAATCACAATCACAAATAGAAGCGCAGCAGCGGTTGTTACAATCACCGGTAGCAGCGTTTCTTTAAAGTTATTTATCTTGCCATCCTTTACGCGAACTGCCAAGAATACTGCCAAGTACAACAATACACCAAGCTTCAAAATTTCCGACGGCTGTACACTTCCTAGTGGCCCCAGGTCAATCCAACGAACCGCACCATACGTCCCCTCAATCATTCCTGTCCACGCCCCTATTGCTAGTAGCGCACAGGCGGCAAAACCGGCCCATAATACGTATTTGCTATATTTTAGAATCCAGTCGTAATGAATCAGTGACATAGCCCAGAACGCAATCAGCGCCAAAGCAATACTAAGTAGCTGCTTCCAGAAGAAATACCCTTCCGAATACTCGTATCCTAGTACTGAGTTCATCAAATTCGCACGCTGTGGTCCAATGGCATAAATTACCAGTAGCCCAATAAACATTAGGAGTACGGTAAATACAATAATTAAACGATCAGGGTGGTGTTTTCGCACCACTCCTTCAGGTTTTGAGGCTCGTCGCCCCCGCCACCCAGTTGTTGCCATTGCTAAATATTGCCTCCGGCAAGTGCAATCATCACTCCAACGAACGATGTCACAGCCGCAATCACCCAGAATCGCATAGTGACCTTAGTCTCAGGCCAACCGATCGCCTCAAGGTGGTGGTGAATCGGCGCAGAAATAAATACCTTACGCTTGAATACCTTTTTACTAAAGATCTGAATCAAGCTTGAGCCCGCCTCAATAACGAATACAAGCCCAATGATTGGAAGAATAAATAGCGTGTCAGTGAGCATCGCAACCACACCAAGCGATGTACCAAGCGCAAAGCTTCCAACGTCACCCATAAAGAATCGTGCAGGGTGAATATTAAACCAGAGGTAACTCAGTAAAGCACCGACAACTGTAAAGCAGAATCCCGCCATCAAGGCGTTTCCCTGCATGATCGAAATCACACCGAAGCTCCCAAAAGCAATTGCCGCCAACCCACCGGCAAGCCCATCAAGACCGTCACTGATGTTCACTGCATTTCCGGCCGCCACAACCACGAAGGCGAACAACGGAACAATCAACCAACCGAGGTGCCATACACCAATAAACGGTACCGTCCCCGCAGTAACATCAAGTCGGTCGAAGAAGAACCAACCCAACACAAGTCCGATAGCGGTAATCATCAAGAACTTCAGGCTCGAACGAAGCCCAGCGACGCCCTTCCCTTTTCCTCGAATGTTAATAATGTCATCTATAAGCCCAACAATAGCACCGCCAGCGAGCGCAGCAAGTGGTAGCCACGTTTCCTGACGATCCAAGTTAAACAACAGCGTCACAACGGCAATCGCCAACACAAATACAGTCCCCGCCATTGTTGGAATATTTCGCTTAAATTTATTGGCATGAAGCTTGGTAAAGACCTTCAACGCTTCGCCGGTAGTACTCGCAGTGCGTTGTCGCTTCCAAAACTTAAATCGGTATGCCAAAAAGGTATATACCGGGGTAAGTGCCATCGCAAGTACAAACGCCAGTACACTCAGTACAAAGGTTCGCATCATTGCATCGTTAAGCGCTTGATTGACAATTTCCATAGTTGTTTAGCCTTTCGGTTGTAGCTTTAGGTAATCGAGCATCCAGTTAGACATATCGGTAAAAATCGGTGAAGCATCGCGGGCGCCCTGGAATACCCTATTTTCGCCGTATACAGCCACCATTATGACATATTCGGGCCTATCCGCACCACCAAAGCCAAGGTAACTAGCGATTGTTTCATCATTACTATAGCCGCCTGCTTCAGGAATCTGCGCCGTACCGGTTTTACCACCAATCATATATCCTTGTTTGTCACGGCCTCCAATTGAGTTCTTGCGCGCCGTGGTAATCATCTCCCGTAGGTCTTGCGAGGCATTTTCCGAAATAATATTTGATTGAAGCGGGGTTGGCGTAGCATTTGCCACATATGCGCCGTTTACAACCTTCCCAGCAAGAACGGTTGGTTTGTAGTAGTTTCCCCCGTTAATCAGCGCCGAAAAACCCGTCGCGACTTGAATAGAGGTTGCATCCATACCTTGACCAAAAGTCATGTTTGAATAGCGAACTGCGTTACCATCAGACTCCTCAGGTGATACAATCCGTCCTGCCGACTCACTCGCAAGTTCAATTCCTGTTTTTTGCCCAAGGCGGAAACGTTCATGGAAATAATCGTACATTGTATCGCGCGCCTGGCGATTAATTGACTCACCGTCACCCATGCGTTGTCCAATCGTCACAAATCCAGTATTGAGCGACCACTCCATAGCAGTTTGAAAGGTTATCGTACCGGTCATACCGCGAGTAGCGTTTCCAATTGTATACCCTCCAATACGAATCTGGTCAGTGTTATAAAAGGTATCGCTTGCCTTTGCAACATTTTTATCCAACGCCGTTCCCATCGTAAAGGTTTTAATGGTAGAGCCTGGCTCGTAGACCTTTGAAATAACGTCATTATTAAAGAGTGCGGCATCATTAACATTGTAGTATTCAGCCGGGTTGTAGCTCGGTGTATTTGCCATCCCCCACACCTTGCCGCTATTCGGATCCATTACTACGGCACTCACGTTAGCTCCGAGCTTTTCCGCATGCGCCCTAATGACTTCTTCGAGCTTTGATTGCACGGTACGATCGATCGAAAGCACCAGGTCGGTCCCGTCCTGTGCTGGTTCCCGGATATTACGGTCGCCAACGGTAAGCGGCACGTCACTTACATCGGTCACCGTTTCCAGACGCCCATCAACACCGTCGAGCTCATCGTTCAGATACCCCTCGACACCGTAGTTTCCAATTCCCTCGGCGTTTACAAAGCCTAGTACTTGCGACGCCAATGCACCCTCAGGATAGACGCGCTGTGAAACCGCCTGGAACCCAATCCCCTTTAGGCCTTCTTCTTTAATTTTATCTGCCTGCGTCCTTGTGACACGTGTCGCGATAATTTGGTATCGGCTGTCTTTTTGTACAAGTAATTCGTCAAAATCAGGACGAACATTACCGCCAGCAACTTTTTTCATCAAATCTTCGATTTTATCAGCGTCGTCGTTTTCACGAATTACCGCCGGGTCAACAAACACTGTGTATACCGTCTCGTTCATTACTAACTTTACTGGAGATTCGCCATTTAATGCGTAGATTTCACCGCGAACCGCAGGTAAACGTTCCTTCTTTACCTGCTCTACCTGCGCTAGATCAACATAAAAGTTGTGTTGAACAACTTGCAAATAAAAAAGCCGAATCACAAAAATAGTCGCAATGGCGAGGACGACACCGGCCAGTATGCGAGAGCGACTGCCTTTAAGTAATTCGGGTTTCATAAGTATATACTGCTATTCTTGGACGTATTGTGTATCGGTTGGAGTGGTCATTTCCTTTGCTACGCTGCTGTTCTTGATAGTTTCAAGTGCAGTCAAGCGAGCGCTCTCAACTTCTAGTTCGCCCTTCTGTTGATTATACTCTGCAATTTGCGTATCGATCTTCTGAGCTTCGTAGTCGTAGCCCGTAGTACGCGTCGCCTGAGTGACGTAAATCAAACCAAGAACAATGATCATAAGCGCTACAAGCACAGTATGAGCGACAGGCCCAAGTTTGATGGCAGATTGAAAACGAGTCGTATTTTGGTTACGAGACCAGTTTTGCTGCCGACGCGATACGTAATAATTATTGTTTTGTGACATGTGGTGGTGTACTTTTTTGTGTTGGTTTGTGGTGTTTTTAGTGGCTCGTATGGGCTTTAGGCCCGCTAGAGTCGTAGGCTTTCGCCCACCGCTGGAAAGTGGCGGACGAAAGCGTGTAGGTTACTTTACGCGGACTGCAACAATCTGTGGCTGGTCGTTGTATTGTACTTGAATGTGAACTGGCATGATTTTTGTGCCCTTTCTTTTTTTTATTTTTTCACTGCGACGCGAAGTTTTGCACTACGCGCGCGCGGATTGTGAACGTCGTCGATGGCTCCTGAAACGGGTTTTTTCGTGAGTGTTTGAAGTTCGGCTTCAAACCCTGCAGCTTCTTGTTCTTTAAAGAAGCGTTTCACTAAACGATCCTCGAGGCTATGAAAGCTAATGATCCCTACCCTACCGCCTTGCTTTAACAGCTTTGGGAGTAGTGGTAATGTTGCTTTGACCTGCCCGAGCTCGTCGTTGACGGCAATACGGAGCGCTTGAAAAGTACGCGTAGCTGGATGGATTTTACCCTGCCGGCCACGATAGGTTTGCTTGATAAGACTTGCGAGTGTATCGGTATCTTCAAACGGTCGATTAGCAACTATTTGCTCGGCAATGTTTTTTGCCTGCATGTACGGCTCTTCACCGTATTCATGAATGATAGTTGTTAAGTCCTTTGCGTTTGCGGTATTAACCAAGTCCGCGGCTGTTTGGCCGTTTCGTCGATCCATACGCATATCCAATGGACCATTGTGTTTGAATGAAAACCCTCGGTCGCCCTGATCGAGCTGTGGTGACGACACCCCCAGATCAATCAAGATAAGGTTAAACTGCCTACCCTCTTCGCTCAGCTGCGTTGCCGCAGAGACAAAATCGGTATGCAGAAGTTGAACGCCCCGGTCTGCCATGTGTTGAAGATGCGCAATTGCATATTCATCACGGTCAACCAGAACACTCTCCTTATCGTTTTGTGTCAGCTCTAGAACGGCTTTAGCGTGGCCAGCATACCCGGCAGTTAAGTCTAAATAAGACTCACCTACTTTTGGTGCTAGCTCGCGAAGTACCGCTTCAAGCAAGACAGGAACATGATGTGGTGGATGTTCTTTACTCATCTCCCCTAGTATAACAAATGTTTTACTAAGGAAGCTCGAGATATGGTTACATATCTCGACTCAACTTCTCAAAATAATCAGAAAAAGAAGAACTTCTTTTTCTGCTTCTTTATTCGAAGTTTCTCAAGATCACCTAACTGATAGTGAAGCTGTTTGTTTTCGCAGGTGTGTTTGTTTTTGTAAAGTATGCGAGGCATACTTTTAAAAGTCGTGTCAGCTACGATAAGAGAGCCTAAAGGCACTAACGTGTGTAGCCGACGAGTTGAGAGACTTATGTGAGGTGGAGTTTTGGGAGGTGTGTTTTTTTGAACAAGGTACGACGGACTGTTTAATGTGTGTCCGCATTCCACGCCTCACTACCAGATAGTTGATCTCGAGAGTTTTTCTGTTTTGATTTTTTAAAGGACCGACCCACTACACTTCAACGCTTTGACGTTGAATTCGGACTATTCGGAATCTCCAGCTATGATTCGCCAGTACTGCCCTGCTCTTACGGCTACAACGTCTCGTGTAATTGCTGCAAAGTCCAGCAAATGCTGTTCTACAGTAATACGACCTTGTTTCTGATCGAGCTCAGCTTCTGTCTTGCCGCGCCTAAATTGAACGTTTGTATCGGCAATCTTTTCATCAAGAATGCTTCCGCTTGCGTTTAAGGCTGGTTCAACTTCTTGCTCCCATACCGATTTTGGGTATAGGTGCAAATACTTGCCAAATCCCCGAGTAAGGACAACCCCTGAGATAAATTCCTCACGAAGTTCTGACGGTATCGTCAAGCGACGCTTGTCGTCCAGTCTTCGTTCAAAATAATCTACTGTTGCCACACTAACCTTTCTGGTTATTTACCCTAAAGGGATGCTAGAGTTATTTTTTAATGTAGTTGTTTGTCTTGTGGTTCTTGTTTTCCACTTGGACTAATCATACTACCCACCCTTACCCACTACAACCCCCATTTTTGACAATCTTTCTTGAACGTGGTGGTTTATCCACACATCTGGGGATAACCATTTCCTCCTAACAGGGGTCCAGCAACAAAAAATACCCCGTGGAAAGCGTGGTATTTTTGGTCACAGTTTGCGTAATGTACTGGGTCATCCCCTCTTGCTCAGTACCTCTAACGATTCGTGGAGCGAATGTACTGCCCGTACATATCCAAGATCCTCTTCTGCTAATAGCTCCTTGGCGTGTGCCTCCTGCGTCAGCCATAGCCCTAAAACACCTGCAGGCATGTCATAGAATGCAATCAATTTGTCATCTTCAAGTGAAAGATAGTCGACAATTGCACCACCAAAAACCTCAGGAAGCTTAAATCCTCCGCCCGGCTGCGCCCAATCTTGAATAATTCCACCCTTGTGCGGTGTACGAGTAATGTAGGTTGGCGCATTTTCGAGCCCAATAATTCTTAGCTTCATATATTGATCGATTTGATCGCCGTAGGTCAGAACTCCCCAGGCTGGCGTTTCGTCGGTAAGAAGTGCCGCTTGTTCGATTCGCCTCCGTGCGCCTGGCATTAAAAACGAATCAGCCCCATGCTTTCCTACGACATTCGCAACAAGCGCCTCAACCCACACGTCACCCTTATCCTGGCGAAGCTGGCGAAACATAAAAAACGTTCGCCCTTCCGCATATGCCGTTTCAAACTCTCTTTGCAAAGATGCGCCAAACCCCGGCTCGCTCTGATTAATTTCATCGGTAATAAGCTCGACGAATCGGACCGTATTAAATAACGTACGGTCAAGGTCTATCAACTGAAAAAGACTTCGTGAGTTATGTGCGTCGTTAGTTTTCACGGCGATGGAGGTCGAGGATTAACTTTGCTACCGCTTTTGCATCGTGACGAATCAATGAACGTTTCGCAATCAGCGTATCAGCACTGTTAATAGTTGCCATTTGTCCTAAGAAATCACCACCGACCGCTTCGTAATGCTGCCCCATAAGCTTATCGACATCCGCCAACGTAATATATCCGCCCTCTTCTTCGTAGCGCTTGGCAACCTGCTCACTTGGCGCCTCTTGGTTATACAGCACGTAATTTAAAATCTGCCTATCACCAGCGAATCGCTCTATTTCTGATGCATGGTCGCTCACCGTAAAGCCATCGGTCTGCCCGCGCTTACTTACCAAGTTTGATACATAAATAATTTTTGCCTGTGTTCGTTCAAGCGCCTCACCAATACCATCAATCACGAGCAGCGGTCCAAGCGATGTATACAAGTCACCTGGTGCAATCACGACAATGTCGGCCTGCTCGATTGCAGCAACCGCCATAGGGTTTGGATGTGCATTTGGCGTGAGCGAAAGCTCAGCGCGACGTGGGTCGTGCTTAAAGTACTCGGCATCAATCACCCGCTCACCGTGGAGTACAAGACTTTTGTCGGGCCATTCCATCTTCAAGCGAATATTGTCCAGCGTTGCCGGAATCACCGTTCCGCGAATACGAAGGATCTCCGAGGCAGTCTCAACCGCTTGGCTAAAGTCACCGGTAATTTTTTCGAGTGCCGAAAGCAGTACGTTTCCAAATGAATGCCCCTCAAACGTCCCTGTATCAAACCGATACTGAAACAATTCACGCACCTTTGGCGAATCACTTAACGCCACAAGGCACTGTCGGACGTCACCTGGCGGCAATGCACCCAGTTCGTCGCGTAGGACACCCGTACTACCGCCATCATCTGCCATGCTCACAATAGCGGCAATCTGACTTGTGTACTTCTTTAAAGCGGACAACATAGTAAAGCTACCCGTTCCGCCACCAATAACAGCAATTTTTACTTCGTTTTGCGCAAAAGGATCTTTCATTGCTTCTTATTATACACTCTAGGAAACAGCGTCTTCGCCGAAGTGTTTTTGAAGGCGCATCGTAATCGAACCTTCGTGACGACCGAGTCGTTTACTTAACTGCGCAAGTGATTCACCTTGTTGGAAATACTGTTTCAGTTCGGCATCTTGTTCAGGAAGCCATGGCTTATAGGCATTAGGGTGCGTTTCGCGCATCTTTTCAATCTTCTCAGTCCAGCCAGTGGCGGCTTTCGATTTTGTCGGTGGTGCAGTTTTGCGATGTTCGGCCTTTTTCTCTAAGTGAGCGAAGCGTTTTTTCGCATTTACTGCCTTATCACGAAGATGCACATCAATGAGTTGCGCTTCTGAACTTACCTTCAAGGCCATCTGATTTATCCCTGTTAAATAAAGGTTGTTCACATTTTTTACTCGGCTGAGCGCAACGTATCCCATACCTTCAACGAAGGCTTTTCGCAGATCGATCCGCGCGGCATCAAGTGTCATACCCTGTGATTTATGGACCGTAATCGCCCACGCCAAACGCAGTGGAATTTGAGTAATACTTGCTCGCTTTTTGTCGCCGTCGCGAAGCTCCCATGTATCCGGTGACATAAGGACCTCTTTGCCATTTTGGAATTCAACAATTGGATAGTCGGTGTGTGGCTCGAAATCAACTACCGTACCAACACTTCCGTTTACATACTTTCGTTCGGTGCTGTTTTTCACCGCCATTACAAGTGCTCCAAGTTTCAATTTCAGGACTTTCGGCGCCAATACCGAACGCTGCAAGTTCTCAACATAATTTTCAGAACCCGTACTGGTTTGTTCGTACGAAACTTCATCGGCTTCAATTTGCTGAAGCTTCGCCGCATTCATACTGTCGACATCGATATTCACTGTGTGGAGCTCGGTGAGCTGTTCAAGGTCATCCGGGAATACTTCAGTACGTGCCAGTAGTGTTTCGGCATGATTGCGCCGCACATCGCCCGCCCTAATGGCGTTAAGGATCTCTATAAGCGTTTCGTCGTCCTGACGGTGCTGCTCTTCAAGGTAGCAAATGACTGGGTCAAGCTCTTGCCAAACATTCGAGTTCACGACAAAACTTCCAGCCCTAGAGTCGCCACGGTTAATTGGCGGAAGTTGGAAAAAGTCACCCGACATAATTACTTGAATGCCACCAAATGGAAGGTCGGGTTCTTTACGAATTAAACGACACGCTTCGTCGACCATATCAAGACGGAAATCGTGCAGCATACTAATCTCGTCGATCACTAGTACGTCGGTCTTTTCAATAATTTCTCGGCGGCCCTTTGCAATATGTTCGGCAAAACCATGCGGTAAATTGTCGCTAACACCGATCCCCGCCCAGCTATGGATAGTGGTACCACCTAAGTGGGTTGCCGCCAAGCCAGTAGTAGCCGTAACGGATACCTTTAAACCATCGTGCTTTGCCAACTTAATAAATTGGTTCAACACAAAGGTCTTACCGGCACCCGCAGGCCCAGTCAGTAGCACGCTCTCCCCTGAGAGCATTATTTCTAATGCCAACGCCTGATTCATCTCTTATTAGTATATAGGAAAATTATGAAATTGTACTGGTATGCGCTGCGATTTCACCCACTTTGCCATGGTATAGTAAAGTACATATTGTTTAAGTCAAAGGACGTATAAATGGACCCTCAATCACCGGCACCAACGCCCACACCAGCACCCGAGCAGCCCGCACCAACGCCTGCGCCACAAGGTCAATCGCCAAAAAAACTCAGCAAGGGAGCTCTCTTCTCGATTATTGGTGGGGTACTCTTTGCTATTCTCTTAATTATTACTATCGTTGTTACTGTCCAAACTATGTCGGGTGATGACACGGCAAAATCAAATAACCGAGGTGAGTCTTCAAAGACAGCTACTACCGATAAAGAAACCACAGAACCAAACCCTGAAGTTAGCGGCATCACTGCAAAAGCGCTTGTTGAACTGAGAGCAGCTTGTGTCGGCGGTTCAGTCGAAAACGCAGGTGCGCTTACGAAGCCGTATAAGTACGTAGTCTATGAAAATAACAACTCCCAAAGTGCAGAAAAAGAAACTTGGAAATGGGACATGTACGCCGTTGGGGCAAATGACGAAAGTATCCCTCTGGATTTCAAGAGTGCACCCTCCGAACTCAATGTTGTTGTGTGTCTTGATCGTGACGACAGCACTGCTGTAAAAACTATGACATGCGAGCTACAGCGAGGAGCATATATGGAGGCTTCGGAGTCAACCGTCGCCGACTATTTCGCAGTTAAATACAAGATGACTCTTTACGAGGCGCAATCAGGTAAGAAGTTAAAGGAACTCGCAGCTATCAATGGCCCTGCGACAGAATGTCCTGCCGGCTTTTATAACAAGGAAAGTCCGAACATTTACGGCGATCCTGACGCATCGGAACTAGACGCAAGACTCAAATCATTCGAACAGTAATAGCCTACTGCTCAAAAACACCCCGCATACAGCGGGGTGTTTTTGTATGTTGCACGTTAACCGCGTGGCGGCTCACCTTCTGGGTCGTCAAGCAACTTCTTGCTCTTAATCACGTATCGCTTACCGGTAAGTTCGCTCGTAATGTAGTCTTCATTAATAAGATTCACAAACATATCAAGGTCATTACTGTCCATAATAATAATCTTACCCTCGTCGTCGGTCATGAGCTCCAATTGCATGGTGTCAGCGTAATCCATAGCCTGCTCTTGAGTAATCGCGCCAACTTCAAGCTTTTGCAATTTATTGACGATGTTCTTCTTTTCCATCACCAAGCTTTGCAAGTTCATGCCGTCTGGGAAGCTAAGCTTGTAGGCCTTTTCGATTTCAGTTACCTTCTGATCGGCAAGCAACTGCTTTTTGTAATCGTAATTAAACAGACGCTCAAACTTCGATTGGTTGAAAATGAAAATATCTTTATCAACAACCAACACTTGGTTGTCAGCAGGTACTTTCCACCCAAAGTCTGGTTGGAACGGCTTAAACGAACCGCCTTCAAATTCCCACGAAGTCGCGCCTTGCAATGTATTACCACTGCTCACCTGTTTCATTACATAGAACACGCCCTTGCCGTCGCGACGGCTAAAGCGCGCCACAATACCCTTAATACGCTTGAACTCGTGTTCTTGTTCACTAAACTCAGCAATGTCGCTGCGTTCGTGTTCAATTAGGTGAATGAGTGTTTCAGCTCGACCAACTTTTGGAAGGTCAGTACGGAGCAATGTGTTTTCTTCTTTTTCGGTGAGCTCATAGTCGCGCACCGAAAGGCCTGTGCCAGCGCCGAGATTCACGTCGTTAATAATATCAAACAAGAAGAGCGCCTTAATTTGCGTATCAAGATCATCAGAAATCGTTGTGCTGTACGGCGTATAGTTTTTGTTAAACAAGAAAAACTCAACTCGAAGTTCATTTTTGATGGCATCGGTTTGGTTTGCCCATTGGAAAATATCCACGCCTGCGGTATCATCGCTCGACTTCAACTCGGCGCTTAAATCTTCAACTTTTTCAACTGTTTCAACCGGAGCGTTTGCCGCGCTCGTCTCAATCGTTACTTCATCGTTTGCGTCGATGACATCAGACATATCGGTCAGTTCTGGTTTTTGTTCGGCATCATCCATATGTGTATTTCCTATTTTTATAAACAACAGGATTTATTATACATCAAACGAGCATGCTTATTGCGTGAATCATCGTCCGCCCGTTGCGCGATTTCGGCGTATGATTCTGTCGACTTGCTGGTCAACAAGCACAACATCGCTGCCTGTCATCGCCGTTTCGTACCCTTTATGCTGCTTACTGTAAACATCCTCATATGGCTCACCATTTTCGTCAAACACTAACCGTGCAAGATTTCGAATAATGCGCACCCTGCGCACTGCATGTAACGGCTCGCCGCCGTTCGCCACAACTTCGTAGGCATTATAGATTTTGGTATCGCGGTGTTTATCATTAAATCGAGCAAACGTCACAACACTTCGCCAATAGTCTGGACTACTTCCCAAAATCGATTTTGAATAAAACGCCGATGAGGGTACATCGTAGTCACCTACCGCATCTGACATCATACCGCTCGTATACGTAAGCGTCTGCACCAACGTTTGGTGCTCCCCAATCACCAACTTCACAACTTTGGCACCCCTTAATGCCGTCTGGCGGAACGCTTCTGCTTCATCACTAGAAATATCAGCTCGGCCGAACTCAACACGCGGCCCTACATGTTCCACGAGTGGCGTCTTATCCATTTTCTACCTCCGTCATTATCTGAATCATTTCAGCCGAAGCCTCAATGTGGTTCAACAAATCAGTGAAATCATAAAACATCATAGGCCGCGCATCAGCATTACGGCCTCTTAAAATCGTTTCTATTTGTGCCTGTGTTCCGCCACCGGCATATTCTTCTATCTGGTATTCCATTACATATGGCGGGACACTCCCGGGAATAAATTCACGAAGCGAAAGGCGCGCCATACGTCGCAGCGGGCCCCGCCGATAGTCTTCAATGGCTGCCTGTACTTCAATAATAGTTGCTTCGTTGTTGACACAAAAAAGGGAGAGCCGGCTACAGGCCACTCCCCCTTCTAAGGTGCGCGACGTAATACCGTCACGGTGATTCAATAAATCTTCTAGAGCCTCGAACGCTGGCTCATGCAATGCTTCGCTCCGGCTCGTTTCATATTCGAGACGAAGGGCATACTCTGCAGGGTCGGGTCGGAATTGCTCACTCATATACCGACTATACGCCGACTGAGCGGTAAAGTCACTCGTTATTAAATACGAACGCCAGCGCGCGCTTTATTCGCCCACTCGTCTGCTAACTCGTTACCCTCATCACCTTCGTGACCGCGCACCCAAGTAAGCGTTGCGTTTGACTCTTGATATAGCGGGTAGACCTCTTGAACGATGTCGAGGTTTTTAATTTCGCCGCCTTTTTTCTTCCAGCCCTTAGCTTCCCAGCCTGGTGCCCATTTTGTAATCACGTTAATCCAAAACTCGCTGTCGGTAAAAATTTCAGCGTGTTCGCCATTGGCATCTTTTAGCGCGGCCATAATTGCCTTGCCTTCCATGCGAATGTTGGTCGTGTCGCCATCTTCGCTTCCTAAGATATGTGGAACGCCATTTTTAATCACCGCAAAGCCACCAGGGCCAGGGTTTGGACTCGCTGAGCCATCAGTATAGTAAATAATCATTAGCTTATTATACCAGTCGTTGTCGACGTTGCTCGAACAAACACACTGCAGCGGCTGCTGCAACGTTGAGTGACTCGACTGCTTCGTCTTGCGGAATCGATACTGCGTTATCACCACACAAGGCAATCAGCTCATCAGACACGCCCGCGCCTTCGTTGCCCATAATCCAGGCAGTCGGCACCGTGAGGTCTTTTTGATACAGCGATTCAGTCGCCTGGAGGCTTGTAGCGCGCACCGGTACCGACGCACTTTTTACAAGTTCATTCAACTGAACACGTTCGTAAATGTTCATACCCATATGCGCCCCCATACCAGCTCGGATAGTCTTTGGTGCCCAGGCGCTGGCCGAGCCCTCGGAAAGATACACATCTTTTACTCCAGCCGCAGCGGCAGTGCGAAGTAACGCACCTAGGTTGCCTGGATCTTGCACCGCATCAATCAACAGTGCATCGCCAGCAAGCGCTGGAGTGTCGATAGGTTCTGGAATTGCCACAACAAAAGCCACACCAACCCCCTGCTCTACCGAACTCATACTGTGGAATAAGCTATCCGCCAGGTTCACAATCGGCGTATGGTCGTCGAGCCTAAAAATCAGTTTCGTTACCTCGGGGTCTTGTTGTGCTGAGTCAGAAACAATACAATAGCGCGGTTGCTGCCCGCTATTAAGATACGACTCACACACATGCACGCCCTCAAAAATCGTTTGGCCGTCTGCACGACGAGCCTTCGCCTGCGTTGCGAGCTGCTTAAAACGCTTAAAGAGTTGATTGTGCGCCGAAGTAATGCGCTCCATGAACTACAGTTCCTCTGGCTTTACGCGGCGTTGCTGGGTGGTGTCGCGGTCACGAATCGACACAAGGCCATCGGTTTCAAGGGTGTCAAAGTCAATCACGACGCAGTACGGCGTACCGATTTCATCTTGGCGACGGTAACGCTTCCCGATGTTTCCGTTGTCGTCCCACATCACGTTTCCGTATTTTTTCTTAAGAAGTTCGTAGACTTCACGCGCTTTCGCAACAAGTTCTGGCTTGTTGCGGACAAGTGGCGAAACAGCAAACTTAATTGGTGCCAAATGTTCTGGGAATTTCATCACGATTCGCTTATCGCCGTTTACTTCATCTTCAGTATACGCAGACGCAAGCACCGCCATAAGCGCGCGTTCAACACCAAACGAAGGCTCAATCACGTGAGGAACGAACTTTTCGTTGGTTCCCTTTACGGTGTATTCCGTACTCTTACCACTCATGCGTTGGATGTTTCCAAGGTCAAAGTCGGTGCGATACGCTAACCCCAAGAGCTCTTCACGACCAATTGGAAAATCATACTCAAAGTCGATCGTTCGCTTACTGTAGTGTGCGCGGTCTTCTTCGGGAACTTCAAGCTCGTGAACATTTTCATCAGAAAGGCCAAGCGCCTGTGTCCACTTCCAAACTTGTTGGCGCCAGTGTTCAAATGACACTTCCCAGTTTTCTGGGTGAACAAAGTATTCGATCTCCATTTGCTCAAACTCGCGCGAACGGAAGATGAAATCACGTGGACTGATTTCGTTACGAAACGCCTTTCCTTGCTGGGCTAAACCAAACGGGAGGTCGGGGTAGAAATTATCAACGACGTTTTTGTAGTTGGTAAAAATACCCTGGGCGGTTTCTGGACGAAGGTAGCTAATAGACTTGTCGTCGGCAACCGGCCCAACCGTTGTTGTAAACATCATGTTAAAGGTACGAACGTCCGAGAGTTCGTTACCGTTCGGGCTTTTGACGTTATTGTCGCGGATTACCTGCGTTAATTGCTCGAGGTTTAAGCCATCAACAGTGTAACCGGCGTCTTTTAGCAAGTGGTCGGCACGGAAACGTTGCTTGGTAACAAGGTCTTCAACTAGCGGGTCGGTAAACGTATCAACATGGCCACTCGCCTGCCATACTTTTTGATTCATAAGAATTGCAGCATCAACACCGTACATGTCATCGCGCTCATCAACAAACATCTTCCACCAAAGGTTTAAAATATTGCGCTTTAGTTGCGTTCCGAGTGGGCCGTAATCCCAAGTACCGCTTAGGCCGCCGTATACGTCAGAACCTGGGTAAATAAATCCGCGGCGCTTTGCCAGGCTAACGATGTCTTCCATGTTTTTCTCTGTACTCATATGCCGCTTAGTATACCACATTCTACCCCTGGAGGAAATTGACTTTATACCCATAAATGTGGTATAATAATAAGGTTCCCCTACTGGACGGAGAAAGTAATGAACATGGAAGTCGAAGAGGACTCCCGGCCGGTGGTCGCCAATGTGCAATCACCGTACGAGGAAGCCCTGCAGCTCTTCCAACACGGAATACATCTTTACACTGGTAAGGGTGAGCCCGTGCTCGACGGATGGCGCTATGACAACCATCTGTGGTGTTTCCATCGCGCAGTCATCGCGCTGACGAGCCACGCCAAAGACGACGACGAGCGACAGCTCCTGGCCAATGCACAGTACTACCTGTACAAGTCGTTCTACAGGACGGCTTCGAGACAAGATGCCGGTCGCAGCCCTCTCGCGAGGAAGCTCCGCATCCTTCATGTCGAATGCGAGCTGGCGAAGAGCACTCGTCGCCGACACCGTTTGGCAACCTGGATCGTGGAGCATTTCGCACCACTAGAGCCAGTCGGCATCCGACTGCTCGACGTGTACGATCGCTTCCGCCCGGCGTACTAGCCGTCACACCTCCGCCAAAGACAGCTTTGGCCGTATCAGGACCCCGCGTTAGTGGGTCCTTTTTCTTTTGCTACATAATTTCTACTGCTGAATGTGTTTCGAGCAAACGCAAGCATTCAGGTAACAACGCGGCAACTCCGCCCACCTGTACAAGCACATTGAGTGAACGCGAATTAATAAGCCGTAGTAATTTTATGTGATTACCCGTAATGTCGCCGTTTTGTGCCGAGCGCAAGCCTTCATCGGAAGTATCATAACGGTACGTTGTATCCGCCCGAAGCGCAACGCCATCCACGTCGAGCTCAAGATTAAGTTCGTGACCAAGCAGTGCTGCATAGCGAATATAAAACCACGTTTGCACCAATGGCAATGGAATTGTCAGTACGTCCAATCCGGCGATAGTTTCTGCCAACAGGTCGAACCACTCCGGCTCATCAATCGACTCGCTCGCCCTCCCTACAAGTTTAATCGCCTGATAGCCAAACTGTAGTCGGTCGTAATCTTTTAGAATATTTCGATAAAAATGCTGTAACTTAGCCGAGGTTAATACGCCCAGGTCGCCCTTTCCCTCACCAATTACCACGTCACTCACCGCAAAGAGCTCTATGCCGCCTGCTAGTTTACTCTTTTCTTTTCGCACCCCGCGAGCCATCACACCGCGCCTACCATCGGGCGTTAAGAGCTGTACGATTCTATCAGCCTCACCGTAGTTGGTTCGACGAAGCACAATTGCCTGAGTACGAAATGTCTTCACCCTAATACCGCCTTTACCGCAACCACCAAGTCGTTTGGATGCATCGTTGACTTATCCACAACGCGCTTCACCCCATATTCAGCCAGCTTTGCACTATCAAATTGCTCAGCCAGATTGGTACATAGAATAATTGGTGTACGATTTGTATCACCGTGCGACTGCAGCTCGTTCAATAGCGCAAACGCCGTCGAGCCAGCTAAGAGTACATCGAGCACAATAACATCAGGAACCTTTTGATCAATCAGGTCGATTGCAGCCAGAGCATGCGGCGCTGTCACTACTTCATACCCTTCTTTCGTCAACACTCGTGATTCAAGTTCCGAGAGCCACGCGTCATCCTCTACAAGCAGCACACTTGTCATAATAAACTCATCTGCGATGATGCTTGAAGTTCAACGTAAAAGGTTGCGCCGTCTTTATGCCGAACCGCGCCTATCCGCCCATTCATCGCCTCAGCAAATTGACTTGCGATATAGAGACCTAGCCCACTACTCTCAGGGCGCGCATGGATTGTTTGCGGTGCTGTATGGAGC
>JBOHNV010000003.1:0-51107 GCA_050730895.1 Candidatus Microsaccharimonas sp. | reverse complement strand
GCTTTCGGCGTGTGCGGCAGTTGGTACGTAGTTGGTGAGTTCAGTTAGGTAAGCCGAGCCGCCAATTTCGTCGATTTCTTTTTTACGCTTAAGTTCGTCGGTAAGAGTTAGTAGGTCGACTGGTTTGTTCTTTTCGAACAAACGCATAATTGCATCGTAAATTACGGCGTGGCGCTTGTCGTAAAAGTCTTTTGGCTTCACGTGTTCCGTAACATCGGCGAGCACTTCTTCGTCAATTAAAATGGCACCAATAAGACTCATCTCGGCATCGAGATTTTGTGGCGGTACTTTCCCTGCTTGAACTGATTTATTGGCCATAGGTCCCTCTATTATTGGGTATGTGGTGGCCTTTTTGCAAACACGTGCGGTTTACTTTTATGCGGCCCCCGGAGATACCTCTATTCCTCCACCCATAATATCAGCAATAGCGGCGGCTTGCGAGTTCTTCATGGGCGCTCTTGTGGGTACGGTGTCGATATTCAGTTGATAACCTCCTACGTGTTGCAGCGATTCATAGAGGTGGGTGTGGTATTTCGGGTCATCGAGTTTTTTCTTGTAAAATGCGTTCACGCAGAAGATGGTCAGGTCGGCACCGTTGAGTTCGTAGTCACATTTTGAAAGAACACTAAAAAGCGCCAAATGGTTTTGCCGAGTGTATTCGATGACAGCCTTCCAGTCGAAGTCTCTGTCTATTACGGGGGTAGCAACAACGCTACTTTCCTTCGCCAAGGGCTTCGCTCCAGCATCGAAGTCGGGCTTCGCCGCCGGCTCGATGTTGGGCTGCAGAGTTTGGCTCTGAAAAGCATCCCTGTTGCTCTCCGCGGCTTGAGGAGACTCTACCTTGGTAGTAGCAATTGCTTTATCCTCGGGCGAAACACGTGTAGCTTGTTTTGTGAGTTCTTCGATAGTAGCGGAGACTTCGAGGACGGGCGCAGCGAGGGCGGCGTTTTTTGGCTTGTGTTCGAGGGCAAAGGTGCCAAGGACGCTAAGAAGCTTAATACTTGGTTGGGTCGATTTTGGTACATCGAGTAAAGCATCGAGCATTGGAAGGATGTGCGGCTTGGTTGGCGCGAGGGTGCGGAGTGTGCGCGTGAGCTGATCATTTAAAACAATTGGGCTAATACCGTTTGCTTCGGTGTCGGCGAGGATTCGTGCCACGCTAGCAACGTCGTGTTTTTCAACGGCGGCGAGTAAGTCGGAAATAATGGTAGTTGGTGCTAACCCAAGTGACGTAACAACAAGTTCGGCGGTGATGCCTTCTTTGTCGTCGGCGAGGCTGGCGAGTTGGTCGAGTAAGCTGATGCTATCGCGAAATGAACCGTCTCCGCGCTCGGCAATGAGTTGCAAAGCTTCGTCGGTTACTTTGAGGTTTTCTTCTTTTGCAATGTGCTGCAAATGTTTTACCGCGTCGCTTACGCCAATGGCGCGGAAGCCATACCGTTGAGTGCGACTAATAATGGTTGCTGGAAGCTTCTCGACATCGGTTGTTGCAAGAATAAATACGACATGTGCTGGCGGTTCTTCAAGCGTTTTGAGGAGTGCATTAAAGGCTTGCTTCGAAAGCATGTGCACTTCGTCGATAATGTAGACTTTTTTGCTAGCCGATACTGGTGCAAGCTGCACTTTTTCGCGTAGATCGCGCACGTCTTCAACGCCGTTATTACTGGCGGCGTCAATTTCAATAATGTCTAAGTGAGTGGTTTCCTCGTTGTATGGCAGTTGGTTGATTTCATGCGCCAAAATACGCGCAATTGACGTTTTACCAACACCACGAGGACCGGTGAAAAGATAGGCGTGTGCGACACGACCCGCTTTTAACGCACGAGTTAAAATATCGGTAATATGATCTTGGCCAACAACTTCGGTCAACGATTTACTGCGATATTTACGATATAGCGCCTGAGACACCCTATACTCCCCTTTTTTGTATTTACCCTACGCTTTAGTATAGCCTGCAATTCTATGCCGCGTACTAAATTATGCCGTAGTTTTTACACTTTGTTTATTTACACCTTCGTGATAAGGCTATTGTAGCTCGCCTGCTTATGCTTTGCAAGGAGCCTCTGGTTTAAAGTGCCAAGGGCCACATTCCTAAGAATATGATGCTTGGGACTTGGGCCTCACGCTAAATGCGGAGGCCCTGTCCTTTGTTATTCGTTAACGGCGCGAAGACGTCGCTGGCGCGCACCGACGGCGATATGCATGTCGGAGTTCCACCAGGCCAGTCGCGAGTTGAGGTCGCGAATGTTCTCGGCGAGCAGCTCGATGATCGGACCATGTTGAACGTTCTTGCTCAGCATGGCTCGAATGTCGTTGGCGTCGCATCGTGCCAGGTCGCTCACGACCATGTTCTTCTCGTACTCCTCCAGGTGGTGGAGAAGTCGAACGGGAGCATAGACCTGCCTGGTAGACGAGTCGTTCGCCAGCGTAGCAACGTGCAGCGCTGCAATGGGTGTGTTCTCGATGCCACCGAACTCACGCTTCACAAATCCCGTGAGGGATTCGAAAACCGTGTGGTGGCGAAGGCCATGCTCGGCCAGGGCGCCGGTGATGTACGTCGCTGTACGAGCGCCAACCCCATTGAAGTAGCGAGAATCTTCTCGCAAGACTTCGCGTGGAAGCAGCATCACCGTGGCAACTGAGCGCACTTTTGCCGCACTCAGCATCCGGATTACTCTGTGGTTGTCGCCGAACACGTCATTGATGGACGGCAGTTCTTTGGGAGTTTGCGCGAGGGGCACGCAATCACCTCTTTCGTTAGTAGTGAATAAAAAGGACACCCTCCAGATGGAGAGTGTCTCTATTATACCATATTTTACTTATTTTTTCAATAAGTGCGGCTAAAGTGCGGCTTCTACAGCAGCCCAAGTTGCGTCTGGGTTGTCAGTAGGAATGATGATCGTTACTTGGTCGCCCACGTTAATACGGAAGTATGTCACGCTCGCAAGCAAGATTCGATATTCGCGGCCATTGGTTTCAACGTAGTATGCACCATCGTGCTGTACCAAAGTACCAATTACCTGTGTACGGTCGATCGGGCCAATTTGCTTGTAGATGAAGCTACCGTCGTCGGCAATAGTGAGCTTAAGGATGTCACCTTCGACAAGCTTTGACTTGCTGGCGTAGTTTGCTGGTACTGGGTATTCTTTGCCATCTGGTCCAGCCATTTTTTGGCCGTCAAAGACACCTTCAATAATTTTGCCACCAACTTCTTCGTTCGGGCTACTTTTAGGGGTAATGATTGTTCCGTCATCGCCAATAATGCTAATAAGCAGCTCTTTGGCCGCGGCTAGGTTTGTTTCCGCCTCTTGAATTAACGCGTGGAGACGTTTCGCTTGTTTCTCTGGGAGTTCAGACATGGTCTCGCAATTTCCTTATCTGTATGTGTTTTGTAGGTAATATTAGCTTTACTTATAGCAACTCAGCGGTAAAATGTCAAGAAAATCACCCCGCTACACGGTATATAGCCATAAGTGGTACGGGTGTGATCTTGTGTAGAAAGATTAAACGTCTACTCTATATATGGTGCTCACGATGTAACAGGGGTCGGATGTTTGACATTAAACTCTAAAGATTCTATAATCACCGCGTGAGCACTTCGCTTACACCTGAACAATTTGGAGGTGTGCCCTATGGCACCCACTGTGTATAGCAAGATTACTCCTATCGAAGCAATGGAATTTCTGCGCATGTCGCTCAAAGACCTTGTTGCTAAAACTGGACTCAGCCTCGATGCAACGACGCGTGCAGTGCGTGGAAGCAGCAAGAGTATTAACCAGGGTACGGCTCATAAGATTGCCGACGCTCTTGGACTTAACGTTCTTGATATCGACTGGCCGTCGACGCTCACCAAAGTGGGGCGTCCGCCCTTGACGGGTGGAAGCTACACTCGCGGTACTAGAGCTACAAAGCAGAAAGCTCCTGGAGGAATGGGACAGCCCATTGTCAGCGAGGAACCCGTTGCTACCGCCAGGAGACGTGCCCTTCCGGAAGTATTTTGTACTGACCCCGAGCACAACCTGCTGCTTGCGGTTTCTGGTGTATGCGACCTCTGTGTCACATAGCCTCGATCGAGTCCTTATGAAAAAGGGCCCCTCGGGGCTCTTTTCTTTTGATTACGAGCGAACTCGTGTAATGAGGCGCAGGTTTGATAAATAATGCTCGGTCTTTACATTTAAGTGACTGCACAAGTATTCCATATGCTTATCGATAAATGGTAAGTTGCCATCGGTATGGCTTGGTGAGAAAGTCGATTCGGTATTGTAGCTGTCGTCGTCTACCATGCGCAGTAGCTCCTGGTATGCGGCGATTCCTTCCTCCGATTTTAGAAATGTTTGCGCTCGTTGAGTTTTTGCGTACTTGCTGCTAGGGCTCATTGTAAGTCCACCTCTTTCTTCTTTGCTACCTCTATTATGCTCCTATTTTGAAAATAAAGCTAATTTACCCCTGTTATATAAGGGTTTAAGGTGTACGTTGTGACCCTTTCGGAGCGGTGTGTGACGACGTCTTAGCTCGTGATTGACCTATTGCAGTATTCCAGTCCATGCGTTGTTTTTCGGTAAAATACTCAGGTCGAATAATACTACTGACGTTTACAGACGATTCTGCGGCCCTTTGAGATTTGTATTTAAGGAGCCAGAGCGCCTCGTTAAAATCACCGAATGCGCAGCGGTACAGCTCTTTCTTGGCATCGGTGACGGCGGCATCGGAGTACAAATAATATCTAGGGTTCTTCTCGGTTATTCGCTCAAGAAGTCCACCCTGATACACCTGTAGATGTTCGTATAGTGCGTGTGTACTACTTGGCATGTGAAGCGCAACGCCAAGGATTGCCTGTAATATAGTGACGTCCTTATAGTGCCACGCTCTTTCGATGATCTGTAGCGTGTTGCGTAGGTCGTCATGTGAAACTGACGTAGTGAGCCCTAATTGGTTCGAGAGTGACATGTATACTCTTACGTTCTAAATTTGATACTGTAGATACATATGGCTTTGATACTGTTACACTCTTCAAAAACGATGCGCACCGCACCTAATGCGCCGCAAGTGCAAAATGATAGGCTGCCCGCGTTTTTTGCCGAGGCAACAGTACTTGCTTCGTATCTACAAAGTATTATGCCGAACGATTATGAAATAGTTATGAAATTTTCGCATGAAATGGCACAAAAGACGTACCGTCTTATGCAAGAATGGAATCCGGATGGCCCGACTGTACCGGCAATCGATTGTTTTCTCGGCGATATTTATTCTGGGCTGCAGGCGCAAAGTTTTACCGCGGAAGATCGCCAGTACGCTCATGAGCATCTCAGAATTTTGTCTGGGTTGTACGGAATGCTGCGTGCGCTGGATGAGATTCAACCATATCGTCTTGAAATGGGATACAAGCTGCCAGGTACTGTGCATGGTACTTCCCTACCCAATATTTCGAGTCTATATAACTTCTGGGGAGATAAGATTGCTCGTGAAGTTGCCAAGGACGTGCGTCGATCGGCATCTACCGGGCATCCGCCCTTTATCATAAACCTTTCAGCTAAAGAGTATACGAAAGTACTATTTCCGCATGTTAAGAACATTGAGGAACTTAAAAGTGTAGCGGTTATTAGTCCAAAGTTTCTTACCGTTAACCCTAAGACGGGCAAGCCTACCTTTGTGGCGGTACATGCAAAAATTGCTCGAGGTGCGTTTGCTCATTGGCTTATTAAGCACCGCATTGAAGACATCGAACGCTTAAAAGAATTTGATGAAATTGGGTATGTGTATGACCCAGGGCTAAGTACGCCCGAGGAGCCTGCGTTTGTTGCGCAGGCGTTTCAAGGGCTCGGCCTCAGCGTGAGGCTTGCTAAAAAGTAATATGCTTACACAAATGACTACACTTCGTCTTGTGGTCGTCCGATAGTGACGAGCTTGGCAATGCCCCAAGCAATAAGAAGGTACACTATAATAGCGAGCACGCTACTAATTTCGAATACCGAAACGCCATAAGTCGGCTCTCCAAAGATCCCCACGAAGGGTGCTACAAAAGGTGCACTTATTGAATATATAAAGTCGGTAAATCCCGCCTCGCGACTTGCGCCAAGTAAAAGGAATATAAAACGCAGGGCAATAATAACACTGATTAGTCCAGCGATATACCAAACAATCCGTTGTAGTAATACCACTCCTGGTGTGTACTGCGTACGCCCCACTGCGCGTTTCTGGACGGTTGCGTTACCGTCGTTAGTAGTTGTTTCTCGAACTTCGGTTTCTTGCACATCGCGTTGCATATTGATACCTCCGATTAACTTCTTTCTCCACTTAGTATACCACTTCGTTAAGATGTTCCTCAGCGCCCCAGTTGAATATGTAGAATTTTATGATGAAATATGGTATAATATATAGGTTGCACCCCTCGCAACACCCCATCCGACCTAAGGAGTACAATGTCAGAATCAGAGGACATGACGGCCGTCATGGAACGCTCACGGTCTGTCCTGAAGAGCTCGGTGCTTACCATCGATGCCAATCGATACGGTGAGCACGGGCAGAAGATGCTGCGGTTCACTGTTGTCGATCATGACATCAGCAACCCCGACCATGTCTACGGCATTGGTCATGTCATCAGGCTCGACCCTGCAGTGGCTAAGGCCGACATCTACAGCGGAGACAGCGATGTTTTCGTCACACTTCATTCCAATCAGATGATCGACGAGGAGCTCGTCGTGAAGCTGGCTAAGGCCATCGGTAACGCCCTCGGGTATGTGTACGGACACGTGGTGGTCACTATCGGCCGCCTGGAGTAACCTGCGCGATACGTGCACGGATGGGAAGGGCCCGCGGTATTCAGTTACCCGGGCCTTTTCTCTTGGTCTATAGTAGCTACGCTACTTTTTTAAGGATAAGGTCACCACCGTAGTGATAGTCTTGGTAGGCCCATAATGCATTGTCTGTGTCGAGTGTAAAGGTGCCGCGTCGTTCCGAATCCAGTTCACTCCCCGCTAAATAGAATGGTGAGCCATCGAGTGATTGTATTGGCTCATCACCCATTCGCGCGGAAATGTAATACGACCCATCGTCTATTTGCCAGCCTATGGCGATACCTGCGCCCCACGGAACGGGGATTGGCGTATCAAAGTATACAGTGTTCCAGCCTCGAATAAGGGTGGTGCTGGCGAGTGGGCTGGCAGCGATCTGATTAATGACGCCTAGCGGTGTATTACCCGGGTCACCAATAATTCCCGAGGGCTGTACGTAATATCCACACACTGCACTTTTGCCTGCTAGTGAGTGGGGGTCTTCAATGGTTCCATCCGGCAACCAAAGCCGCGCACCAACCAGCTCCCAATTTTCCGTTGGCTCACTCTCAGACAGCACTGAATAGAAGTGCGAGGTTGTCCAGCCACCAGTGCCTAAGTCATTATTTGTGCGATAAACCGAATCTATTAGTAGTTCATTACCCCATATAGAATGCTCGCCTGTAGGCATAGTTGGTGGCTCGCGAACAATGACATCAATGCCGTAATGAGCGGCTGTCCATGCCGCACCTACGCTTGGTGGCACGCCAAATTCTCCTGCCTTTGGCTCACCTTCTGTGGAATTTGCTTCAGAAAGAAATAGGTTTGTTCCATCGCTTGCCCTTCGTAAAATATCATCTACCCCAGAAGCATACGTATAATAACGACCGTCACCAATTTGATACCCAATTGCAAAGCCATTTCCATGCTTAAGCGGCCAGGTTTGGTCAAAGTAAACATCATTCCACCCGACGTGAAGGCTGGTGAAGGCGGTTTTAGAGCCGTTCGTGTCGAATCCATTAATAATTTGTTCGTGGCTCGGTGCGCCCGGAACACCAATAGGCGTATCTTGGACAGAATCGCTAACTCTGTGAACCGCAACGTATCCCGAAGCACCAAGTGCTGGGCCCGTATAGTCGAGTGGTATCCAGATGCGCGCGCCGACAATCTCCCAGCCGACACGTTGCGGAATTCCGGTGGTGTAGAAATTTGCACCGAGCCAACCATTAGTAGGCAGGTCGTCGAATAGCTGATAACCAGTAAGTGCATCAGAGCCAAATATGGTGTGCTCTATAGAGCTCGCCTCACGCTCCCACACATCAACATTAGCAATACGGACTGCGAGCGCGTCGTACCCTGCAATACGTAGGTCGGTAGCCAAAGATAAATCAAGTTC
The DNA here is from genome assembly GCA_050730895.1 of Candidatus Microsaccharimonas sp. Taxonomy (GTDB): domain Bacteria; phylum Patescibacteriota; class Saccharimonadia; order Saccharimonadales; family Saccharimonadaceae; genus Microsaccharimonas. The sequence continues at coordinate 42,941 of JBOHNV010000003.1, read as the reverse complement.
AGGCATGAGAGTTTTCTCCTCTTATCCACACCATTAACAGTGGTGAACTGCAAAACGTTGTCAAAAATGTATATGTATTCACGGTGCTCATTTTAGTGTACCTATGGAACCTTTACGTACCAATGGAGCGGATCGGGGTCGCTTGGTGGTGGCCAATCGGCGGCAGACACGAAAGTGACAGTTATAGATGCGCCGTCTTGACCATCAGTACCTGGCTCTCCTGGGATCCCCTGAATACCCTGTTCACCAGCGTCGCCTTTATCCCCTTTGTCTCCCTTTGGGCCTTGTTCGCCGCTGACAATAACATCGCCATCCTCATCTGAGGTGTGCCCGTTCACGGTTTTGATAAATGTCGCATGGGCAGTTGCAGTAGCGAGTGACGCGTCTGCTTTAGCTAATAAAACCTGAACACCCGGAGCGAGCTTTTGCGTCGCAATCGAGCCGTCTTGTAGTTGCGCAGGGCCAACAGAACCCGCCTTAAGAGTTCCATCAGAGGCATGTGACTGCCCAAGATAGTCATTAAGGATTTCCCCCCAGGTGCCGTCATCTTGCCCAGGGTTTGGTAACCGACTCATCGTTTGTTAGTATTCCTTAAGATTTACTTATACATAAGAATACGCTACGTGCATATGCTTTGCAAGCCGTGTCACTAGAAGATGTTGAGTGTGCGAATTCGGTGGTTTGCGCGATCGGCTATGTATAAACGACCGTCGCTTCCAATAGCGATTCCCTTCGGTTCGTTAAAGCGAGCGTCGGCTCCACTTTCGTCGGCGAATCCGGCAGTGCCGTTACCCGCAATAGTAGTGACGGTGCGGTCGGGGGTGATTTTTCGAATAGCGTTGTTGAGCGTATCGGCGACGTAAATAGTGCCGTTTGTACTAACAGTAAGGGCCGAGGGACTTCTAAATTGCGCGGATGTGCCGGTAGTGTTGTCGCTCAGGCCTGCCGTACCACTCCCGGCAACGGTGGTAACGTTGCCGCTTGTGTCGATCATGCGAATTCGGTGGTTTTGCGTATCAGCAACATAGACGTTTCCACTAGAATCAACCGTAAGTCCTTGAGGAAAGTTAAATCGTGCAGTCGTACTTGTCCCGTCTGCCCATGCACCCGTAGTGCTACCGATATTCAAAAGAAGTTTGCCAGTTGTATCAAACACGCGAATTCTGTTATTTTGCGAATCCGCGACGTACACAGTAGCCGTTACTGGGTTATAGACGATGCCGCGCGGTGTATTAAGTTGCACCGCAGCTCCTGACGCGCCAATAGCACCACCTAAGCCCTGCGAGCTACCAGCGAATAGTGATGTAGTGCTGCCGTTGATGGGTGCGATGCGAATACGGTGGCTATTGGTGTCGGCAACGTACAGTACATTACCCGGGCCAACAGTGACTGCTTGTGGCCAGTTAAAGAGGGCGGCAGTACCGACACCTTCTGTATTGCCAGTGGGGCCGTTGCCAAAGAGGTTGGTTACTACGCCTGAAGTTGTCATTTTGCGTATACGTGACCCTTGTTGGTCGGTGAAGTACAGGTCACCGCTGCTATCTGCCGTAAGTCCTGCTGGGCCAGCAAGGGTTGCAGCTGTGCCGGTACCAGAGGCCGCGCCAAGAGTGCCGTTTCCAGCGACGGTTTCTACTGCCACCGCGCCGTCTTGAGCGCACTCTCCTTTTGTGGGGGTTGGGTTATCGCTCGAAACAAAGTAACTATCGACGCCACTATGACTTGACCGAGCGGTAATACAGTACGTCGACCCGCTACTATGGAATGAAAATGAAGTGCCTTCGCTGGAAGGAATGCCCGATCCGCCGCGCGCGCTACTCGCCGTGAGTGCATAGGTGCCGTTTTGTGCCTGGTCGGTACCCATGATCGTTGCGGCATTGCTAACGTCGGAAAGGAGACTCGATTGTCGTGCTTGCTTGGTAATTCCGTTGTAGCCAACAATAACAACTGCCGCCAAAATAGCTATAACGACAATGACAATAAGTAACTCAACGATAGTAAAGCCTTTTCTGTACTGCACGTGTAATACACCCCCTTCTATACTTTAGAAAAGTATACCGTATACGCTTATATAAAAACACCCCTCGTAGCGAAGGGTGTTTTATAAACTAACAACAGGCCGAATGTTCTATTGGTACAGTAGTGTACTTAGATTGAATTACTGAAGTTCTACGCTTGCGCCAGCTTCTTCGAGTGTCTTCTTTGCAGCTTCAGCTTCCTCGGTAGGAACCTTTTCCTTAACGGTTGCAGGTGCGCCGTCAACAATAGCCTTAGCTTCACCAAGACCAAGACCAGTAATGTCCTTAACAGCCTTGATAACAGCTACTTTCTGAGCACCAGCGTCCTTAAGGACGATTGTGTAGTCAGACTTAGCTTCTTCTGCAGGTGCAGCGTCAGCTGCAGGGCCTGCAACAGCTACTGCAGCAGCAGCTGGTTCGATGTTGTATTCATCTTTTAGGATTGTCTTGAGTTCGTTTACTTCAAGAACGGTAAGACCAACGAGGGTCTCTGCGAATTTCTTTAGATCAGTTGCCATGATAGACTCCTTCAAATTTATAGTAGTATGTAGGCTTTACGCCCGGTTTGTCAAAATAATTAACTGGTTGCTTTAGCTTCAACACCGTCAAGTAGCGCGTGCAAGTTGCCCGAAAGCGCGTTGGTAACGTCGTGAACAGGTGAAAGCAATTGAGCAATAACTTCTGCAATGAGCTGAGACTTGCTTGGAAGTGCAGCAAGAGCTTTTACGTCGTCAGCAGACAATAGTCCAGCTTCGAGTGAAAGTCCGCCGGCAATAGCCAAAGCGTCGTTTGTCTTTGCAAATTCGCTAAGTACTTTAGCAGGTGCAACTTCATCGTCGGCGCTCATTGCGTACAGCAATTGACCGTTCAATGATGAGGTGTCGACATCCTTGTAAGCGTCAATGCTAGCAAGTACGACACGAACCAAACGGTTCTTGACGACCTTGATAGTAACGCCGTTTTCGCGTGCCTGAGCACGGAGAACTTGGAGTTGCGCAACGCTAATGCCTTGGTACGCAGCAAACGCAGTTGTTTTTGCGTTAGTTAGAAGCTCAGTAAATTCAGCAACCAATTCGTTCTTTTTATCGCGACTAATTGCCATAAAAATCTCCTTGGTTTTAATATATTCGGCCTGATTGTTAAGTTACCGACATTTGGCAATGGGCCCGAGGCAAAGGGTTTCTCTTTGAAAATAAAAAGAGTCTTTGGTTCTCGCATTGCCAAAGACTTCTTTAGAACTAGAAATGTGTATTTCTGCATGTTCCTCGGTAGCGAATTAAGTATTTCTACAGCTACTGTCTTTGGTATGTCGAGCTTCAGTATACACAACGGGGGTAGTTTTGTCAACCGCCCCCCGTCTTTTCGTTAAAGGTTACCTGAGTATACTTACGACTCAGGCTCGTTTTCGACGTATGTTCCCTTACCTGCGTTTTGTGGGTCGTAGTAAACATCAGCAGTTTTACCTTCAAGGGCCTGCACTTCTGCTTCGGTGTCAAAGATTTTTTCACCAATAGCGGTACTTTCGTCTTGCCTGCCGTCCCTATTTTCATTGGTGTAAGTGTATTCATAGACTGCTTTGTACTTTATCGACGAACCTCGGCGACTCCTGTCGTTAAATTCATGAGCTTCGCCATTTGCGGTGCCGGTAACGCGAAGGCCGCTGGTCTTTAGGTCGTTGTCACGGGTTTTATCGGCATTGTTTGCACTAATATTCCAAAAGATAAGCCCGGCAATACCACCGACAATAATAAGTGCTACAAGTGAGTACATAATTTTTTGCAACTTTGTGAGCGGTGGAAGTTCAGGTTGAGGGTTTTGCTGGTCATTCATGCCTTTATCGTACCACTCGAACATGGCTGTCGCAAACCAGCTTCAACTTGCAAATTTGGCAATAATAATGTATAATAATAAGGTTAACAAGTCGTTAACAGTACGTGTAAGTGAGGTACGATGGCACGAGAAGTGGCATATTCGGTCCTGGGCCGCAATCGTTCGTTGACGAGGCTCGAACTCATCAACAGCGATTCGTCGGAACAGACGACTATCGGAAGTACTCTGGACGTCGACCAGCTGGTCAAGACGAACCTGGAGCGCATTCCTGAGCAAAATGCTCTGCTGCAAGCGCACGCCGCAAGGCAGGCGCCGACACACTAGTATGAGCGAACGCTACGGGTTCGCACATCTAGTCAACGACCTGGCAGGTGGGGCAATATCCGAGACGACAGTCCGCGAAAAGCTTCGATTGGTTGCGCGATACGAGCTTCTTGATGAAGCAGATATCCGCGAAATGGTCTGCATGCACTTTGCTGCAGAACCAGCTGTCGAAGAACTTCTGCGATTACTTCGTCCTTCGGTTCTCAAACTCACTGGGTTGGATGCTTTGGTAGTACCTTCGGGGCTATTGGGGTATAGGCGTCAGCCTGACGATTCGGCTTTGGCCGATCCTCGCTAGCGCGAAAGGGGTGGTCATGCATACGTGACCACCCCTAAAATCTTTCTATAACCACCTAGGGGTGGTTTTTGTTTACATAGCGACATACTTTACACTGCACATAAAACGTGATATAATATAATTATATGTCGCGCTATCCTAAGTCGCACGAGACTTACTTATCAACACCCTCTCCGAAATCAGCCGAATCGGCCTTAAGAACTCTAGAGCAGCCCGAATTTGTCGTAACAGAAATTCTCGAGCAATCTTCCCAGTTGCCTAAAGGCGAGCCGTATGGATACGGCGCTACTCCACTTGATCGCATGGCGACGCTTGGTAGCCAACGTGAGCTTGCTTTAACGCTTCAGGGGTATACCTTGAGCATCCCCGAAGACGTCCCACTTTCTGTTGCTGACTACGTGCACCGTACTTTTATGGAGCGTTTTTACGGCCGAGCCGAGGCAAATGAAGAAAACTACACCACTTCTCTTCGTACAAAAGAAGATTACGCCGATAATGAAGCGATACAGGCAATGATTGAAAGGGGTGAGCTTGGACATGCATCGCCAACCGAATTACTTATCCTGCGTGATCTGCTGGGTATTCGTAGTGTTGAACTTGCCTGCGTGACGCACCCGTATGGTGAGCGAATCGAAATGCTGCAAGAGATGCGTGAAGTTGTTGCGCAGCACGTGATACAGTATGGCGGCAGATACGACCCCGACCCGTCTACTCGTTTTCGTGTAAAAGAAGTTATTGGACGTGCCGAGGGCGACACAAGCCTTACAAATGGGCTATTAATGACCCGTAAGCGTACTCTTGCAACGCTTCCCGACGGCACAACGATTCGTGAGCGCTCATCGTTTGTACTTCGCACTGACGAGCAGTCACTCTTAAACAAAGAAGATATTGCAGCACTAAAAACCGTCGACCTCTCGCAACCTGACTGCCAAGACAAACTTGTAGAAGCGGCGCACCTTGATGAAATGGCGCGTATTCTTTTGAAATCAGACTTCTTTTCCCAGGCTATTCCTATTTCGACCACTATATACGCCTTTAACGAAGCTACTGCTAATGAGATTCACGAGCGTGACCATGCGCAACTTCTAGAGCGTCGAGCTGAATTCGCTAAGCAATATCCCGTTCTTGCGGCTGCTGCACAAAATTACAATACGCCGTCTGCGGAAGTGTTTAATGACCTTGAAGGTAGTGGCATGCTGTATGTCGGTCCTAAAATTACCGACTAAGACGAATCTCGACTGGTCACGATAAGCGGGGTGCTCCGGGTGTCTTTCCAGGCACGTGGAAGCATTTGTTGTGGCTCCCAGCTAGTGATAAGTTCGTCGAGGTTGGTGCCCGATGCGTACTTACCACTCAGGTTGTCGTAGCTCCCCTCAACCTCACCGGTATGCATAAAGACGATTTGTGCGATGCGTTCACCAACGGGTAATACGACACTGTGACGTTGGTTCAGGTTATAAATTTCCATTGTCCAACGGTTGATGTAGCCAGGATCGCCCCAGCCGGCGTCAAAGCAAACTGCTACGCCGTTGCGGCCCCAAGTGCTCCGTGATTGCATACTAGTGGTTCCCGGAGGTAAAATTCCAATAAATTCTTGAGTGTGCGCCAAAATACGCTCACCTGGTTCAAGTACAATGACTGGGTGATCTTCTGGAATATTAGTGAGCGGCGCGTTGCCGGTCTTTTTGTACCAATCTTTATGCAAAATAGCTTTTTGTGGCTCGCCAAAGTAACGGTCGACTTCTATTTTATCGAACGGATTATACACCGTTGCCGGGCTTTTGCTGTCGGTGCGGAAAAAGTAATGTCCAAGTGTTACGTCGACACTACTGCCGTTAATGTGTTCTGGTTGATATGGATGAAAAATAATATGGCCGTCTTTAATGGCTTCTTTTATTTGCGTATTGCTATAAACACCTGTTTGCATGGATTCCCCTTTGTTATGCGTGTTCTTTCCCAAAAATAATTGGTCGTACTGTATCAAATAATGCCTCTTCTGACAATTCGGCATCTACCACTACCGCGTATGGTAAGTCTTTAAGTTCGATATACCCGTCATGTACTTTATTAAAGAAATCAGCCTGACGACTCTCGATTTTATCAAGTCCAAGTGAGATTTTCTTGGCATCCATGCGCCGTTGTCGTTCTTCTTTTGAGAGCGATAAAATTGCCAGCGCATCGGGTTGCATGTACCATTCGGGCAGCAATAATTCACCGGTCGTAAAGATTGCTTTGCGATCAAGCCCACCGGCGGCCGCTTGATACGCGTAGCTCGATTCAATGCCACGATCACCCACGACGACATACCCTTCGTTTAAGGCGGGAAGAATCACCGTTTCGGCCAAATGACTTCTGTCGGCGGTAAATAACGCATATTCAGTTGATGGCGAGAGGTCGTACTGCTTCTTGTGCAAAATGATATCGCGAAGTTCGTTGCCGAGTTCGCTGCCGCCTGGTTCGCGAACATGTAAAAACTTTATATTGTTTTGTTCGGCATACGCTTTTGCTAATTCAATTTGTGTTGATTTACCCGCACCATCCGGGCCTTCGATACGCACGTATCGACCCGCTCCTGTTCGTTTGGTCATGTTACTCCCCTTATTACCTTGTAGTATACACGATTCCAGCTACAAGCCGGGTATGGTAGTATAAACAGAGATGAGTACTATGGTTGTTGCCTTTGAATATGCAAGCCGCGCAATCGGCGTGAATGGTGCGCTACCCTGGGAGGGACAGCTTCCGGCTGATTTGCAGCATTTTGTCGAGGTGACAAGAGGCGGCACGGTGATCATGGGGCGTAAAACTTTCGAATCGTTACCTGAAAAATATCGCCCATTACCTGGTCGCCAAAATATCGTCCTTTCGATGTCGGGAAAAGCGATTGAGGGGGCGCTAGTGGTGCCAAATCTCAACGAGGCGTATGAGCAAGCTAAAAATGAACCGTTTATTATTGGTGGTGGACAAATCTACGAGCTCGCCCTGCCAACAGTACATCGTGTCCTTGCAACAGAGGTTATTGCTCGCGTTGCAAACGGCGATGCGTTTTTTCCGGAACTCCCTAAAGAAGATTGGGAAATAACCAACCGTGAAGACCACGCAGCCAATGAGGCAAACCGGTTTCCTTATGGCTTTGTTACCTACGAGCGTCGAACCCCAACGAATTAGAATGCGGCGTTTATAGATAGTATGAGTCGGCCCAATGAGCCGGCGACGAACGCATAGTTCATCGAGCCGACTCATGGGCTTGTTCTTGGCGAGATGGCTGCTTACTGGTTACTTGATGGTTACGTAATGGCGTGCCCACAGGCGCGGACGAATCAGACCGCCACAGGTGCACTGATCTTGTCGTGCGCGAGGTACCCCTTGACCGTAAAGTCACTGAGCTCGTAGTCGAAGATGCTCTTCGGCTTCGTTTCCTCACTCGGCATGATCAGTGTCGGCAGCGTTCGCGGTTCGCGCGACAGCTGCAACTCCACCTGCTCGACGTGATTGTCGTAGACGTGCACATCTCCGCCGTTCCAGGTGAGCGAACCCACCTGAAGTCCCGTCTGCTGCGCCACCATGTGCGCCAGCAGTGCGTAACTGGCGATATTGAACGGCACCCCCAGGAACATATCAGCACTGCGCTGTGTTACCACGATCGAAAGCACCCCATTTGCCACGTGGAACTGGAACATGTTGTGACACGGCTCCAGTGCCATTTCCGGCAGTTCATCTGGGCGCCATGCCGAGACGACGATGCGGCGCGAATCAGGATTGTTCGCGATGAGGTCCATGACCTTTGCGATCTGATCCACCTCGCCGCCATCCTTGGACTTCCAGTGTCGCCACTGGACGCCGTAGACAGGGCCCAGGTCGCCGTACTGAAGTGCGAAGGCCTCGTCCTCTACGACCTTGGCGGCGTACGCCTTGATTCCGTCCTTCCACTCCTGAGAGTCGGACGACGGAACCTCCTGTCCGGTTGCGGTCAGGTAGCGCTTGTAAGCCCACTCGTCCCAGATGTGGTTCTTCTCCAGAAGTAGCCCTCGGATGTTGCTGCTGCCACTGAGGAACCAGAGCAGCTCGGTGGCGATCAGCCTGAACGGCACCTGCTTCGTAGTGATCAGTGGGAAACCTTCCCGCAGATCGTAACGAATCGTTGCACCGGGAATACTTCGAGTCCCAGTGCCTGTGCGATCCTCCTTGTGAACGCCGTTCTCGAAGGTGTCCCGAAGGACCTCTTCGTACGTGATTGAAACAGGCATCTCTCTCCAATGAACAAGACGCACCCCAATGGCGCATCACTAAATACTATTATACAAGATTTTTCACTATTTTTCCAAAAAAGTGTTGCTATCGTATACCACTCATGCTATACTTCCCGCAAGAACGCGAAATTACACCAACACGTTTAACAAAAAAATAGTATCTCAAAGGAGCATCGTCATGACCGCCAACCGAAGCGTAGCACAGGAAACCCTAATGGGAAGTACTGCTGCGCCGAGGCTGACGAGAACTGACGGTGTTTTAATTCATGATACCTATGAACACTTCAATCCAGACAAAGATCCAAACCTTGAAGAACAAATAGCAATCGCGACGACCCTTCTTGATAACTGGCTTGTTACCAGAGCAGCCGACTACTTTAGTCAAAAGATATACGCCGGTGAACCACTTGATGCGGATCATGATATCGTATACAGCACTGTACTATATCCAGCATATAAGCAATCACAAACGCAATTCCTACAAGAGTCTGCTCATACGGCTATGGAAGTGAGGACAACCGAAGCTATCCTATTAGAAGCTCGAGACTCTATCGAAAATAGAAGTCACCTCCTTTCTGTGCCGCAGCTAAAAGACTTAGAGCGACGAACGAGCAACTTAGAGACTCGTGCTAAAAATGGCCGGCTCACCGCGAAAACAAAGGAAGCGATGTTCAGGAAGATCGACGCTTTCTTGAAAGTTGATAATTTCGAAAATATTGATGAAAAAGTTGATGAAATTGTCTCGGCTGCCCGACTTCACGCCGTACAGCAAGCGATCCGTACGTTCGAATCTGACCTACGGCTTGCGGATATGTCGCAAATGAGTCGTGAACAAATCGAAAACATCGAATATAAGCTCGAAGCTTTGCGCGCAGAACATACAGCAATTGTAGGTGTTACACCGTTATATTCTGACGACGAACGTTTCGTTGCCATCCCAGGGATAGCGCAAGAGGCTGTACCGCAAGTCACTCATGAAGCTCCAACTACGGTTACTCGCAAAGAGACTTCCTCTGAGCGTACATCAACTTTCCGAGGACTTCGTCAAATTCGAACCCTTGGTGGATTCAGTACCGCACTCGCCGCGTTCATGAAATAAGCACCCATACCTCGGTAATAAGAAAACCGCCCCTTAGTGAGGCGGTTTTCTTGTGCACCGTACGGCGCTACGTAGTTCGTAATTAGCTTACGAAGTTCTCTACCTTGATGCCAGGACCCATTGTTGTTGTAACAGTGATAGTCTTTACGTAGGCACCCTTAAGGCTTGAAGGCTTTTGGCTCTGGAGGCTGTCGAAGAACGCAGTTGCGTTTTCGGCGAGCTTATCAGCACCGAAGCTTACCTTACCAATGCTAAGGTGAACGATTGCTTGCTTATCGACACGGTATTCAACTTTACCAGCCTTAGCTTCAGTAACAGCCTTAGCAACGTCGGTTGCAACGGTACCACTCTTAGGGTTTGGCATAAGGCCACGTGGACCAAGCAAACGAGCAAACTTACCAAGCTTTGGCATGTACTGTGGGGTTGCCACGAGGATGTCGAAGTCGATAGTTTCTTTTTCGAGTTGTGCAATGAAGGTTTCGTCACCAACGATGTCGGCACCAGCTTCTTTAGCAGCCTTGTGGTCAGCTTCAGGAGCGAATACAGCAACGCGAATAGTCTTACCAGTACCATGAGGAAGACTCACGGTAGTACGGATGTTTTGGTCAGCTTGACGTGGGTCAACGCTCAAGCGAACGTGGAACTCAACACTTGCGTCAAACTTTGCAGGGCTTGTTTCGGCTGCAAGCTTTACTGCTTCAGCGAGTGGGTAAAGCTTACCAGCTTCGATCTTTTCAGCAAGCTTACGGTAGTTCTTACCACGGCGTTCGATAACAGGACGAGTCACTGGCTTTGGACCCTTCTTTGCTACTTCTTCTGTGCCATCTGCAGGTGATGTGTCACCAGCTTCTTTGCGAGCTTCTTTTTCGGCTTTAGCATCAGCTTCAGCGAGTGCCTTTGCAGAGCGCTTACCTGCTTTAGCGGTTGCAACTTCTTCTTGTGCTTCTTCAGCTGGAGCATCAACTTCGGTAGTTTCGGCTGGAGCTTCGGCGGCAGGAGCGGCGTTCGCAATTGCAGCTTCAATTTCTGCAATTGTGTTCTTTTCGGTTACTTCGAGGTTGAGCTTTGCAGCCTCGGCAAGTAAATCGGCTTTCTTTGCCATGTAGGTATAACCCTTTCTGTGGTACAAGCGGTGTTTTAGCACCTCCCAACATTGATTTTTATACCTTCATTATAGCATAAATTCTTTAAATATTCAAGAGCCAGGCTTCACCCCTTGTGCTTTCCCTGTAATCAGCTTATGATTAAACATGTATGAAAGAGTTAAAAGAAAAACTACAGAACATAGGGTTTAATGGGGAAATAGATGACAGCGCTGAGGCGCGTGAGCACTATTCACACGATGCCTCAATGTTCGAAATCGTTCCAGAGGTTATCGTTAAACCTACAACCACCGACGACGTTATACGGGTGGTGAAATTTGTCGCAGATAACAAAAAAACTAACCCAGAGCTTTCGGTGACTGCTCGAAGTGCCGGTACTGATATGTCGGGTGCCGCAATCAACGATTCGATTATTGTTGATTTCAACGCGCACCTTACGAAATTCATTAATCTCGACGCAACTAAAGCAACAGTACAGCCAGGAATGTTCTTCCGCGACTTCGACGCCGAGACCGTTAAGCTCGACGCAATGTTGCCATCGTACCCTGCTAGCCGTGACCTTTGTACGGTCGGTGGTATGGTAAACAACAACTCTGGTGGTGAAAAATCTCTCGAGTACGGAAAAACCGACCGCTATGTCACTGAACTTAAGTTTGTATTTGCAGATGGCGTTGAGCGTGTTGTTAAGCCACTCACAAAAGCACAATTGGCGGCTAAAATGGGCCAAGGTGACTTCGAAGGACGTGTTTATAGCGAACTCTATGAACTTCTTGAGGCAAACTACGATAAAATCCAGGCAGCACGCCCGAACGTTAGTAAAGACTCGACCGGCTATCACCTTTGGGATGTATGGAACCGTGAAACTGAAATATTTGACCTTACAAAAGCGATTGTCGGTGCGCAAGGAACGCTCGGTTTTGTTACCGAGGCAACCTTTAACCTTGTCCCTCGCCCGCAGCACTCTGGTCTGCTCGTGTTGTTCCTTCGTGACATTACGAACTTAGGTGAGCTTATCGACAAGGTTGTTGCACATAAACCGGCGACCTTTGAAGGCTTTGACGATGCAACACTCCTACTGAGCATGAAATTCTTGCCAAGTTTCCTTTCCTTCCTTGGCCCTGTGAAGTTCATTAAGCTCCTCTTCTCGCTTATCCCCGATGGCTTCCAGATGCTTAAGGGTATTCCAAAGCTCGTGCTCATGATCGAGTTTACGGGCGACTCTGAACAGGAAGTGCGCGATAAGGTACGCGCAATGCGTCTTGAATTGCTTCCGTACAAGGCGCGATACGAAATTAACGGCTTTGAAGAGACCCCAACCGAAGGGTCGAGTGAAAAGTTCTGGATTATGCGCCGTCGCAGTTTCCAGTTGCTTCGAAGTAAGGTAAAAGACAAGCACACTGCACCGTTTATTGACGACTTTATTGTCAACCCAGAGCACTTGCCAGAGTTCCTTCCAAAGATCCGAAAGATCATCAAGAAGTACAAGCTCTTTGCGACGATTGCTGGCCACATGGGTGACGGTAATTTCCATATTATTCCACTCATGCAGCTCGAGGATCCAAAAGACCGCGCTAAGCTTGAGCCTGCTATGAAAGAAGTCAATAAGCTCGTACTCGAGTACGGTGGCTCGTTGAGCGGTGAGCACAACGACGGCCTTGTACGCGGCCCATGGCTAAAAGAAATGTACGGCACCGATATCGTAAAGCTTTTCAAGCAAACAAAAGATATCTTCGACCCCGAACATATCTTTAACCCACGCAAGAAAGCTAACGCGACTTGGGACTACAGCTTCTCGCACGTTCGTGCAAACTTCGACGAACCAAAGAAAAAGTAATCGTTTTATTAAAAAATACCCCCGCAATGGGGGTATTTTTATTAGCTTCAAAAGCACCGGGTTTACTTAATCATTAATAATGATTTCAATCTCTTTAATAGTATTGTCGCTCGTGTAAGTACTGGAATTGATAGTGAGATAGGCGAAGTGGACATTCGGGCCTGTAGGAAAATTGGTTGTATACGCCGACTCCTGGTTAAGTGTTGTCGACTGAGCATTTCCATTTGTTGAGTTTCCAATGGAGTTTACGACAGTTGTTGTCTTATTGCTTGCAAGGTACCCCGCACCAGTGTGTACGCCTGACCTTGACTGAGCGTCGAAGTACGACGAGGCAACGGTTGATGAAGATATAAGTCGCAATGTAATACTAGTGGAGCCCGTTACCTTGTAGAGTGGCGAACGAATTGTACCACTTACTCCAGTTGATAGTTTTGCCTCGGTGCGACTGCCGTTAAACTTCACGCCGGTTCCAGAGGTAACCTTCCAATCCCTAAATCCAGCGCTCACGTTCACACCAAAAATCGGCTCCGGAAAGGTGCCTCCAATGGCAGTGCCTCGCTTTTCGGTTGGGCATAAGCCGGCGCGTACGCCACCAAACTTTGGTCGGTACGAATAGATCTCAGCTGTTGAGGGCGAGTAGCCACTTATACAAAAAGAATCTTCAGTGGTGTATCCTGCGTGGTTCGTAAGGGTCAAAATACTATCATCGCTGAGTGCGTAGGTGCCCGGAAGGCTTGTCGGTACCGTGCCGCCATCAAGCTCTTCTAGCTGTAGCCTCTCACCAGCATTCTTCACGTCGTTGGCTAGGCTTACGTCTTTCGCCTGATTAGTAATGCCGTTGTAAGCAACCGAAATAATCGCCGCAAGCACGGCAATAACAACAATCACAATAATAAGCTCTACGATAGTAAAACCACGAGTGCGAGGGCGATTAAGCATAACCATATAATAGCAGATTACCCCCAATAACAATATCCGCCTCAAGCGAGACGGATATTGTTTAAGAGTAAAGGATTACTCGGTGACTTCAACACCCATAGAGCGTGCAGTTCCGGCGATAACCTTTACTGCGCCTTCGGTGTCGATAGCGTTGAGTTGGTCTTTCTTGATTTCAGCAATTTCTTCAAGCTGAGCACGAGAGATTTTACCAACTTTGTCGGTGTGTGGCTTGGCACTTCCCTTTTTAAGACCGATCTTTTCACGGATAAGGTCGTCAACTGGTTGACCAAGTGATTTCCAGGTGAAGGTACGGTCTTCGAACACTTGAATGTGAACGATAACGTCTTTACCTTGAAGATCTTTGGTTGCGTCGTTGAAAGGGTTGATGAAGTCCATCATGTTAAGACCCCATTGACCGAGTGTTGAACCAACTGGAGGACCAGCGGTCGCACGACCAGCAGGGATACGGAGCTTCAAGTTACCAATAACTTTTTTTGCCATGTTGCTATGTTTCCTTCTTGTGCCGGGTGATTCTTGCGAATACCGCGGCGATTTGAACTAAATATTGTTGAAGCATATTTAGTGCGTAACCCTGTTATTATAGCAAATTTAGAGTGATTTGTCTACATGAGGCTCGTGCTACTAAAAAGAGACTCCGCGTAAAGCGGAGTCTCAAGGTAGTGTGTTTTAGATTACGAAACCTTCTTCACCTGCAAAGCATCGAGCTCAACAGAAGTATCGCGGCCGAACATGCTCACCATCACCTTCACCTTACCCTTTTGGTTGTCGATTTCAGAAATAGCACCGTCGAATCCCTTGAATGGACCGTCGGTAATGCTGACCACTTCACCTTCGCTGAAGTCGATTTGGTGCTTAGGATCTTCAACGCCCATGCGCTTCTTGATCTTGCTGATTTCTTGCTCAGACACAGGGGTTGGTTGGGTGCTGGTGCCTACGAAGCCAGTTACCCCAGGGGTGTTACGTACAATGTACCAAGTTTCGTCGGTAAGCTTCATTTCAACCAACGCGTAGCCTTGGAAGATCTTCGCCTCGATAACCTTGCGCTTACCGTTCTTGATTTGAATTTGCTTTTCTTTTGGCACCATAACGTCGAAAATTTTGTCGGCCATATCTACCGCGTTAATACGCTGGCGAATGCTGTCGGCAACCTTTTCTTCGTAGCCACTGTAGGTGTGAATGGCATACCATTGTCGTGATGAGTCGTATCGATTTTTTGACATAATTCCTTAATTTTCCTTACGCGATTACAAGTTCGAATAGCGATTTAAATAGTAAGTCCAAGAGGAGGATGAAGCCTAGGAAGAAGAGGCTGAAGACAATCACCGCTAGTGTGAGTGCCCATGTTGCGCGGCGGTTTGGCCAGCGAACTTGACGGAGCTCTATCCATGCACCCTTGAAATAGCCACCGATAGCGGCGAATACATTCTTTTTCTCAGACGTCTTAACCACAGGGGTTGCATCTTTTTTCACTGTTTTTGTCGCTTTAACTACCTTTGGCGCCTTTGTAGAAGTTGCAGCTTTTGCAGTCTTCTTTGGTGCGTCGTCGGTTGCTTTAATGCGGGTCACCTTTTTAGCTTCTGCCACGATTTCCTCCAAAATAAAATAGTCTGCTTAGCAGACTGTCAATACAATAGTACCTTACTAGGGGCGAACCGTCAATATGACACGGCAGACATATGGTGTATTATACATACAGATGATGCTAGAGGTTATTATATATATCGCCGATGCCGTACTTGCGGTTGTATTAGTACTTATGGGGCGCCAAATATACCGAGCGGTAAAACATGTGCCGCACGTGTATACTTCTAGGATTAAGGGTGAAGTTGACCTGCCAAGTGTCACGGTGTGTATTCCTGCCCGAAATGAAACACACGCCCTCACAGATTGTTTACAGCGCGTACTCGCCTCTACCTACGAGCGCCTCGAGATTATTGTACTCGACGATGTATCAACCGATGACACGCCGGCGTTAATTCGATCATTTGCGAGCGAGGGCGTACGGTTCGTAAAAGGTACAGCACTACCACAAGGCTGGCTTGGGAAAAATCATGCGCTTCAAGGGCTCTTACACGAGGCGAGTGGCTCGTATGTCTTGTTTATGGATGTCGACACCGTATTAGCGCCAAACGCTATCGAGAACATGGTGCGTCATGCACTTTCACACCGTTTGTCGATGCTTTCCGTTTTACCGCGACGTGAAGATGGCTGGCGCTTTAGTGTGTTGGCTGCGCCGCTTCGCTATTTCTGGGAGCTGCTATTTAAGCGTCCAGCGTCTCCTGGTGCTTCAAGCAATGCGTGGTTGGTACGAAGAAGCGTCATGCATACCACTTTTAACGGTTTTCATGACTTAAAAAACGCCATTCAGCCTGAATCAAAAATCGCGGCTACCCTTGCAAGGACAAACGAATATGAATTTCTCATAGGCTCGGAGCAGTTTGGTGTTGGCTACGAAAAGAAATGGACATCACAACTTATGACTAGTGTTCGCCTACTGTACCCACTTCTTAACAAGGAAATGGCTTTGGCTATTCTAGCCGTTCTTGACCTTGCCTTACTTCTTGTTCCGTTTGTAGCGCTTGTACTATGGGCGGCTGGTGTCGAGGTATCTCCGCTCTTCTTTACAATTAATGCACTGCTTGCGGTTGGATTCATGTTGCTATACGGCCTCTATACGCGTCGCGTATGGCGAAAAGGGTACGTACTTGGTGCCTTGTTATGGCCCCTCCTGATTGTGCAAGAGATAAGCATTCTTATTGCGAGCGTGATTCAATACAAACGAAAAGCGGTTACTTGGAAAGGTCGTTTGATACGGCCGGAAGCTCAAAACTAAATTCTGAACCGTGGTTAATACGGCTCGTAAGGCTAATTTGTGTACCGAGCTTATTAGCAAGCTTCGTCGATACGTACAACCCCAAACCAGTACCATTGGTTTCACGAATGCGATAATCTTCACTTCGATAGAACTTATTAAAGATTTTGTTTTGATCTGTGCGACTCATGCCAATACCGGTATCTTTGACAGAGAACGAAACAATGTCCTTCTTGCGGCGCGCAGCAACCGTAATGCTACCCTCGTGTGTATATTTAATTGCGTTCGTAATAAAGTTTTGAAGCAATTCTTCGAGGTAGAGGCGACTGACGTTAACTTCGCCAAGTTTTGTTCCAAGATCGAGGTTTAGGTGTAGCTTGTGAGCCTGAGCTTCACCTTCGTAGCGTTGATGCATGCTGTGCAGTAAGTCTTTGACGTTAATTACCTCTGGCGCGTCGGCTACACCGCGCTCAGCACGTGAAAGAGTGCTGAGGTCGTTCACCATTTTAGCGAGGTACAAGACCTGCTCGTGAGCGGTATTAATGGAACTCACTAAGATCTTTTCACTCGGCTTGGTTGGCTGCTGCATCATGACATCGAGGTTAGAGAGCGTTCCTTCAACAATCGTAATCGGTGTGCGTAGCTCATGGCTGACTACGCTAATAAATTCGTCACGTTCTTCTTCGAGGCTCTTTTGTTTCGTGACGTCACGCATAATGAGAATGTAGCCATTCAGCTCGTCACGGCGTTTTTTCATGCTATAGTTGCTGCGAATTGGTGCAAACGTAATCTCGAGGCGAATTGACTCTCCATCGCTAAATACGTGGTTCAAATCGTCGCGACGTGTAGTGCGGTCGGCTTTTTTAAGCAATTCAACCAAATTAGCCTTTTCGCCGTCTTTATCTTTTAAATTGAACAGTTGGCCAATGTTTCTATTCTTTAAGCTGTCGTTTGTATCTAGTAGGTCAAGGCTCGCAGCGTTGTACATTAAAATCGAGCCCTTTTCGTTGGTGGTAAACGCGGCATCGCTGAGGTTATTCATGATAGTAAGAATTCGGTCGTACTGGAGGCGCTCACGACGTTGACTATGTAGTAGCGTTTGTCGCTTTGTTTCCTGGGCGCTAATGACACTTACAACAGCGAGACCAAGAAAAACAATCGAGAGCGTCATGAGGCTGTTTTCTATCCAAATATCTGGCTGAGCCGGGTAACGAATAAAGGCATCAATTGCTGCGGCGGCCACAAGCGAGCCAGCACTCAGGAGCAGCCCGGAGCGACCAAAGAAGAGATAACTTGCCAATAAAAGAAGTGCAAATAGCGGCGCAAACGGCTGCATAAAGCCGGTGACAAACATTAAAGTCATGATAGCAAAGAAGTGAATCATGACGATGCGCAGCCCTTGATCGCTCATCGTTTTGGCCGGTTTAATGTAGTACAAAACACTCATGAGTACCCATAGCACAGAGATCGAGAGTGTAATAGGGAGCGAGACGAAATGCTCACTTGGTATCGCGCCAAAGATGATAAGAATCGCGTAGAGCGCTAAAATAGGAGTAATCGTGACACTAATAACACGAACAGCCCTGGCTGCGTCTTTACTGAATTCAGCACCACCCACTTCCATAATTGCTTATGATTATAACGTATTCAGACCACGCTGCATACTGCTTAAATCGAAGGGGCTTCTTGTTTTAACAGCTTACGGTGCTGCTTGTACTGCGGGTCACCCTTTTCAACAAGGCTCCAGAAGGCCTGGCTATGGTTCATTTCTACCGTATGCGCTAGTTCGTGCACAATCACATAGTCGATCAACTCAAACGGAAGTTTCATGAGCGCAATATTAAGACTAATAGTTCCGGTGCTACTGCAACTCCCCCATCTGCTGCTGGCGTGCGAAAATCGTACCTTTTCGTAACGAAAGCCGAGCTGATCCGCCAAGTACTGAAGGCGTTTCGGAAGGTAACTTTTGGCTTCCACCCGAAGTGCAACTAAACTGGCGTCGCGAATGGCGCGTACGGCGGTAGGGTCGCTTAGCGGAGTGCCTTCTGGGAGTGTAACAACAATGCGCTGCTTATTACGTGTCGCAGCTATTTTTGCACCACGCTTCACAATGAGCGTATGGCTCTTTCCTATCTGCTGGCCATCACTATAGGTAACGTCGGGCTGAGCTTGCTGTAGCATCTTTCGAAGCTGTGGACGCGACGATTTTACGAGTCGTTTCAATAAGAATAGCGGCGCGTAGACGGGCATCGAAGCTCGGAGTGTTCCGTCGGGCGCAACGCGAAGGCGTACTTGAGTGGCTCGGGTACTGCGTCGAACGGTGATGGCGCCAAACTCTTCGTCTACGATTGTTGGCATAAGTACCTACCTTAGAAAGGTTCCTCGGTTGCGTGAGGTATTACGCACGGCGATCTTTTTGGCAGTTTGACGTTCAGCTTCGCTTTTCGGCACCTTAGGCTGCGAAGCATCAGGAGTGGCAAGTTGTTTGAGGATAATTTTTAATTGTGAGGCATACGTATGTTTGCCACTAATAACAACCATTTTTTCTTTTTCTCCAGGCGCTTGGAATATATCAAGCAGTCGTTCGAATTCCTCGCTCGAAAGTCCAGAGCCCTTTGGATACGGCCTAGAAGCACGTCGAAACGCTTCAGTAGTATCGGTTTGCACCCAAACAATCAGGGGTCGATACCCAGACTTAATGAGCTTTCGAACAAGCTCTTCACGTTTATCTTTCGCCTCAAGTCCGCCGTCAATTAATACAGTGCGATGGGTCTTCATGTATTCGGTAAGAATAGTGTCGCGAAGTGTCTCGGCAGCTGCTTCTGAAAGGCTGTATTGTCGCTGAAGTTTTGTTTCACTGACAATGGGCGCTTGAAATGTTTCAGCGAAGTGGTCAGCGAAGGTGCTTTTACCAGCACCAGGAATACCAATCATAATAATGGCGTGAGGACTCGCAGACGTCAGAGGTTTCATATAGGCTAGTATACCAAAAATTACCACCCTAGTAATAGTTTTGACGAATTGAAAAATCTATCGACTACTGCGCGGCGTCAGTGCCGTCTTGAATCGTACCCGCGTTCGGATCAACCGGCGTGGTTCCATCTACCGGAGTTGTTTCTTCGGCTGGCAAGGTTGTTTCGACTTGTGTCTCATCACCACCAGGAAGGTCACCGCCCGTTTGCTCGTCAGGATTTGTTATTTCGCTCGATTCATTGGCCGGTGTTGTGGTTGTTGATTGTGTTGATTGCCAAAAAAGGTAGCCACCAGCAGCAAGAGCGAGCGCAACAACAGCTGCAAGGATGATAAGGAGTACTTTTGAAGGCTTCTTGCTTGAGCTGGTTGTCGCTGCGGTTCCAGTAGCTGCCGCAAAACCAGTGGCAGCAGGTGCTACTGGCGGAGTTTCTGGCGCTACCGGCGTAGGTTCAGTAGGGGTAGCCGGTGTCGTTGGATCGGCAGCCGCACTAGAAAATGGGCTGGTGGTTGGTGCGAAAGGATCTACAGCAGGTTCTACAACAGGCGCTTCTGGGGTGCTCGGGGTAACAGGCGCGCTTGCGAATGGGTCGGCAGGAACAGTAGGTTCAGCAGGGCTGGTGGTTGGTGTCGTGTTCTCTACTTCAAGTGATTCAATTTGTTGAAGCGCAGCAGCATCGTCGCTGGATACTTCTGGTTGCGGTGCTGATTGTGAAGATTGGGGTGCAGAAAAATCAGATGTTGATACTGGTGATTCTGGAGTGCCAAACGATGTATTAGGTGTATCTGGGGTGGGTTGGTTTTGGTCTTGAGGGTTCATAGCGTCTCCTTGAGTAGCATTATTGTCGCATACTATTTAATTCGAGTATAAACTATTCTGCTAGTGCTTTCAAATTCGCCGAGGCGCTAGGTAGTCTTTGTTAATTTAGCTACAAAAAAAGCTTCTACTTGAGGGCTTGGGTGTAATCGAAGCGTCCTCTCGATAACCGGATTATACTGCTTGCCATTCCACTGCTGTACCGCAGCCGAAACATTTGGTAAGGTCATGCGAAAGCCAGCAAGATCTTCAAGTCGAGCGTCGTCATTGTGACGGAGGAGGTAGTCGATTACTGCTTCGTTTTCTTCTGGGGCTATCGTGCACGTACTATATACCAGGGTTCCACCGGGTTTCAGAAGCTGCCACGCTTGAACGATAAGTTTTTTCTGAAGTTGGTTTAAGCGCTTAATATGCGCCACCGACCACGATTCGAAGTCTTTTTTCGAGTCTAGCTGCATCATCCCCTCGCCGCTACACGGTGCGTCGAGAAGAATTGCGTCAAACAGCTCAGAACCGAGTTTGTAAGAGAGTCGCGTTGCGTCGTGAAGCGTATAATCAACGCTTTCAACACCAAGGCGGGATAGATTTTGTTGCAACTTGTGCAGGCGTGGGCGTGAATTGTCGTTTGCTGTGAGCTGACTGGCATTACTAGTTACTTGTGCAATATGGCTTGTTTTACCACCAGGCGCAGCGCACATATCAAGAATCGCCTGACCAGGCTGCGGCGAAAGTGCTAAAACAGGCAACCAACTGGCCGCATTTTGAATGTAGACTTCCCCATTGGCGGCAAGCTCAGAATCTCGAATCAGCGACATGCCCTCTGAAACAGTTAGGCCTTCATGCATCCAAGGCACTTGCGTGGCTGACACGCCAAGCTCTTGTAGTGCACTTCTCGCCTCTTCGGGCGATATTTTAAGTGTATTCACACGAACACTCTGTTGACGCGGAATTGATAACAAGTCTGCCGCCTCTTCGCTAGAAACACCTAATGCAAGTGCTGTCCTTTCAATAAGAACAGCCTTCTTTTGTTCAAATTTTTCTTCGGTGAGGCCAGCCATTACTTCTAGTATACCTAGTTTTTAGCCTGCAGTGCGAGTGTCGTTCGTGCATTAACATAATCAAGGTGCACTACTATTGTTTCGGTATCGAGCTGCAACGTATACGTAGTTTCGGATTCACCAAGGTTAGTAAGTTCCCCTATCTCAGCAGAGTTATTATCGTCACTAAGAAGGTATACCGTCAGACCCTGTATCGTGTGTGGATGCTCGCCTGTTTCTTTTGGAACGAATATTAAAGAAGTCATCATCTTTGTTTCTTCCTTATTTTGAAGCTCAATAGGGGCTTTTAAGCGGTGCGTTATAACTATTTCCATAGGTTCAGCACCAGAGAGCACCAATGGCTTGTCTGAAAGCGAATGCGCCTCAATAGCCAGGCTGCCAACCCGAGGTTCGTAGATCGTATCCAGAACGTGTCGTTCTAGTACCGTAAGCCCTTCCGTAAGATCAAGAATACCCTTCCCCATCACCTCAACGCTTCCATATTCATCATATGTCTGTTTTTCAACAAACTCACGAACATCAATTGTTACGTCGCGCGGTGTATCCGAATAAATACGCATTGAATATACTTCGCCCTCCGCCCTGTCTTTGGGTGGTGTCAGTATACCGTTATGCCCAAGGCCAAAAAGGTGTAACATTTCATGAACACCCGTACCTACAGGTGAATGAAGATAGGTCGTCGTCGTGGCATTACCGTTATCACTTTTCTCCTGCACTGTGGCGCCTCCATTGTTCACAATGATATCCCAACTTGAAGCAGCGTTAAAAACTTCGCCGTAACGGCCCTGAAGTTGCGCAACACCACCAACAGTGTCCTGGCACGCCGGGTCGGCGTTAAGTGCAAGCACCTTGTTGTATTCGTTCAGTTCAGACATTCCCGTAGAAGCAATGTAAGATCCGTAGTTAAGGAGGTCGTTCTTATCGATGCAGCTGTCTTTATTAATCTCTTGATAGCGCCCTATGGTTGCAGCTGAAGGCTCAACGATAGTAACATCAATCACAAGTGCGCCATTTGCGACATCATTGAACGACGATTCAATAGTTTCGCCGAGTTCGCTAGCATCTTCTACGTCCATTTCAAAAGGGACGATCGCGACGTCAATTGTCGAATCGTTCGAATCATTCTCGGACGAAAGTGCCATAAAGCCGGCAGAAAAGCACGTGAATGTAATTGTCGACGCCGCAAGTGTACGCCTGAGTCGGTTCAGGCGAACGGCACGTACTTCGGTCTCAAGTAATTCATTAAGGAAGTTTGGATTTTCCGAGGACATAATAGAAGTATACTATGGCATATATATTCATATTTATCAATTACGTACTATCGAGAAGTCTCAACTACCAGCGCCTAAGCTCTGGAGTTGTATGGATTTCTTCTAGAATAGAGGTCATTTTTTGAAACGCTTTTTTGCGCTCGGTTTCAGTCTCTATTTTTCGGTCGGTAAATGCCCCTCCATACTGTTTACCACGGTATATATCACCCGTACCAGAAACGAGTGTGTAATGACGACGACTTTTCTGCGCAAAATACTCACTATGTTCGGTTGGGTTTGGATTATATACGACCTTCCCCACCTCAAGTACGGCGTTTGTAGGGTTAAATTCAAACAGTTCTCCGTTTATCCGTGCACTCCCTTCAAATGAAGACCTGCGCACCACAATTGCATGTTGACGTGGCAAGCTTTTAATATGCAGCTGCTTCGTGCGACCTATAATTGGCTCAACAATCTCAATAACGTCCTTTGGTTGCGCCGGTGTCTGTGTAGGTTCAGGACTCTGTGGAGCCCATAGCGCACGCGCTTTCTTGAGCCAGCCACCAAAAAGTGATGTCGGCTCAACCGGAAGTAGCTGCGCTTCAGGTGCGTCTTGCTCGACAATGGCATCACGAAGCGCCCAAAGGGTGTCGGGAGATAAGTCAGGAAGCAATTTTTGGAGAATCACAGCGCCATCATATGAGTGGAGCGTGAGCGGCTCGGTCTCGGGAGACGCGATGTCGTATTCAGGAGTAGTAAGAGACAGGCGCAGAGTTGCATCAACCAACTCTGCTATTTTCGGTGAAGGGTCGTCGGGTGACGGCACAAATTCAATTGATTGCATACGTTATTTATAAGTCGTGTTGTTTAAAATTTCAAGCATAAGCGTATTGTACTCTGTGTAATAGATTTCAATATATAGCCATAAAAACAAAAAGCCCCCAACCGGGAGCTTTTTACTTAATAGCCGCGCTTCTTTTTAAGTGCCTTCAATTTTTTCTTGAGTGCACGTTTACGATCTGCGCTATGCCAGCTTTTGTGCTTAGCCATAAGAATCCAGACTTTTTTAGATTAACTTGCCCATTATGGCATAATTTATGCTGATTTACCATAGTGCTTCCCGCTTGACTGCTTTGTTTGCTCAATCATTAACACCGCTCAATTTCATGAGGAGCTAGGTTATAGGTAATCATAATTTCGGGTCGTCGAATCATGTTGGGTTCAAAACTATCTAATCGCACCAGTTTACTCCAGTAACTTTTAGCGAGTGTTTCAAGCTCCTCCGAGTTTTTGTGCTGACGAAGCGCATCTTTTAACGCGTCGTAGGTATCCAAGTCTGAGACAAAACAACGTCTTGGGTCAAGCTGCAATTCAAGTAATGACCCTTTTTTGGATTCTATAAAGTCGTGAACTGAAATAGCCGCTCCGTCGGTGATAGTAATAACCGAAGTGTCAGAAACATAGTAAGCATATATAGTATCGTCTCGGCTCACACCTGCCTCTACAACACTCTTGGGTCGGTGCTCATCTAAATATGCATCTGCTTTTATAATCCACCTGTCATTGCCCTTTGCACCCCGGGACTCTTTTTTCAAGCCATTTGCCATAACGGATTGGAGCTGGTCTGGTGAAACTTCATGATATGCTCGCATATTTTCAGTATAGCGCTATACTATATTCATGAAAACTATGAAGAAGATTGATAAAAAGCTCACGGAAACCATGAATAACCTTGCGGAATTCATAGGCAAACCTCGCCTTTTCGCAATTATTATCATTGTTGCGCTCACCTGGTTTATAGCTGGAATCTTTATGGAATATGACACGTGGTTCGATATTATGGACGTCTTTGTATTCCTTACCACCTTTTTACTGCTTTTTGTGGTGCAAAGCTCGCAAAACGCCGATACTGCGGCTATTCAAGATAAGCTCGATGAGATTATCGATTCGCTGCCAAAGGCAAGCACTAAAAAAGAAGGTGAAGAAAAGCGCATGAAGCGCGGCGAGAAGAAAACGTAATCTTTTACTCGACTCTTCGGGCGAAAAATTCCTCTGTTTCACGCATAAATATTTCAGCTGTTTTTGGCCCTACGCCATAAAATTGCTGTAGTCGTTTTGATAGCTCGTCTTCGTCTAGGCTCTGCTCAATCATTAATACGAGCGAACCGTCATACATAGTTATAAGCTGCTCCATGCATGTTTTAAGTGCTTTCGTCATCACATGTTGATAACGCGTATAGCCTCCGCGGTGCAATAAGTTAACCAGTTTTCGATCGGGCATTTGTTCAATCGTCCACGGTAAGTCCTTCTTTTCATCAATAAATAATTGCCATGTTTTTACCGCCACCGAAGATTGAATGGGTTTGCCAAGTAAAAATGTTAAAAGAAACCAACGAAATAAATCGTCGTCACCATTCAATACATCGAGCCCAAAGTCCGATGCGTGGTGCACGGGCCTTGGGCGTCGACGAGATGTTTTCTTAGGAGTGAGCTTTGCGCTCATGTGCAGGCCTATCGAGTAGAGCGCTTTACTGCCTTGGCGGTCGACGATGCCGTACCCTTCACTTGGTCCGCGGTGCCAGCCATTTCACGTCCCACACGCTTAGCGGTGTCGCCTGCTTTCTCGGCGGCATCTATTGCTATATGCTTTACCTCTTCAGCACCAGAAACGATTTCGTCCCTGACTTCAGAGGCGCCTTCACGAGCTTCTCGCATGCCTGCTTTTGCTTTATCTACATATTCGTCTTTCTTATCAAGAAGATCTTGTCGTGTTTCTTTTCCGCTTTTTGGTGCCAAAAGTATCCCCGCAAGAAATCCCCCTACAGCTGCTACGACGACGGTTGTCATTTTATTCATATACTCTCCTCCTATCGTTTTCTAAATGAGTTTATTACTCGGGCCGCTTCACTAAACACCTTGACTGGTGAAAACCATTCCGTAATATGAGCCACATGCGATGATGTCTGCTGAATATTACTCGCTATTTTGTTTAGCTTCACGACGAGTACAATCGTCACGATAATCAATGCCACAATAACGATTGATAGTACTATGAGATTGATCGTGAGCATTGTTATTGCCGCTTCTACGTCCATCTCGCTCCTTTCGTTTAGATTGGCTTGAGCTGTGTGCTCTATGTCTAGTATGAATCCTTAGACTGAGATGAAGCTGTAAGACAATCTTCAGGTGCCCTTTAGTAAGTGATGATTACGCTAGAAATTTTGGAAGTTTGGGTATGGTGCCAGAACGAATATCGCCATTCATAAGTGCTTCTAACAACAAAACAGATTGCTCATCTTGCGGAGTTGGCGTGTCGGTTTCGACTTTCATACGAACATGGCGGTACGTATGTTGCGGGCTAGGTAGTTTTTGATTTCGTGTGTAATAGTCCTCTTTGAACAGGTCGATAGTGAGTGAGAGGTGGCGGATATCTTCCGGGGCTACTTGTGAAACCCAGGAGTACTGCGAGTCGAGTTCGTCAGTAATAGTAGTAATAAACCGCGCTGCATTAGCACTCTCTGTAGCACGGCACACAGCATTAAAAGCAAGTTGCTCGAAGCGTAATTGTTCCTGCGCGGAAGCTAGACTTGCCTCGGGAATACTGCGAGTAAACGCCTCTGTTTGGAGCTGACGATAATGAAGAGCGTCCATAGTTGGGTTAATTATATCATTTTATTAGAAATAAGTCAATATAGCATAGCAATAGACCAATTCAAGCCAAAGGGGTACAATAGACCAACTATGATAAGCCTCATTCTTGTAGCACTCAGTACGTTGCTGCGAGAAGTCTCGGATAGTGTGGGCAAGACACGGGTTCAAGCTAAAAAACAGGGTATATATACGAGTGTATTTCTCAGTACATTAGTTGGCGGACTTATTATGTTTGTTTTGATTTTTGCCGGTGCACCGTTTGTATTTCAAGTCGAAAGCCTACCCTACTTTATCCCTCGGATGATACTGGAGCTCCTCGAAGCATACCTTGTGATTGTTGCAATTGTGAAAGCCGACAGGAGCACCTTTGGTTTTTTGCGACTTCTCACTGTTCCGCTTCTTCTTGTGATTGATCTTACATTGCTCTATACAATTTCATTTACGCAAATCATTGGCATCTTTACTATTTTATGTGCGTTAGGAGTATTGCTCTATGCGCACAAGGGAGCGCGAAAACACGCAGGGCTGGTGATTATCACGTCCCTAATCTCAGTAATTACAATTAGTCTCTACAAATATGACATAACAAACTTCAACTCAGTTGTTGCTGAACAAAGTATCTTTTACGTCATTATGCTCTTGTTTTTCGGAATCATGGCCAAGTATCGCCATAACGAAAACGTCTTTCGGCTCCTTAGAAATCCGCAGGCGCTTCTACAATCAGGAAGTGGCGGCTTAGCAGGGGTTATCGAAAACTTTGCGTACCTTTACGCACCGGCATCGATCATCTTAACTATGAAACGTGGACTCAGTATATTGTGGTCGGTGCTATCTGGGAAGAAAATATTCAAAGAAACAGGCATAGCGCTGAAGCTTACATTGTTACTCCTCGTGGCCGTTGCACTCGTGCTACTTGTTATCTAGCGGAGTTACTACCAAGGAAGCTGTTCAACAGTTCCCCACCCTGCAATTTCAATGCCGATAGGCTTTTGGCTGTCGGGCTGCGTATAACAAGTGAGCTGCGTTACACCAAATGCAGGGAAGGTGTACGGGGCAGCAGAGCTAAAATAACTACCGTCATACAGGCATCGTACCGAATACGAACCTGCTGTAAAGTTAGCTGTATTCACATTAATTCGATAACATGATTGCGGCGAGCAGCTGCCGGTCGTTGAGCCGCGAGTTAGCCACACACTTCCGCAACCTCCTGCCTGCATGGAGCCATTTGAACTGTCGATACTAAATGTTTTCGTACTCAATCTTTTCGAGGTGGCCATAAGGCAGTATGAATCATTGCTCTGGGTGTGTACGTATCGAACAGACGTGTCGTCACTTAGCGAAATACCTTTTCCTTGATTGGCCTTAGCAAGTGAAGTCGGATAGTTATCGGTTCGTGCTTTATCAAGACCTAGCTGTGTACTAGCGCCCTTTAGGTCTGACTTTAAGGATGACTCGATTGCCTGAGCTTGGATTCCATTGTACGAGATAATAGTAATCGAAGCGAGGATGGCTATAACAACAACGACAATAAGAAGTTCGACAATAGTGAAACCGGTTGTGGTTTTTCTCATAGGGTCAGTATATAGTGAATTGCAATTTATAGATACCCCCATAAAATCTCACTAAGCTTCTCTTACGAATACATCAGTATTCCAACAACAATTGCGCCTTCAATAATCAAAAAGAGTGCCGACGATATAATAATCGGCCAGTTTTTCTTCTTAACTCCGTAAATAATCCAAACAATGTTATCAACAAGGAAAAACGCCCACGTTGCAACAGAAACGTTCTCGGCAGATTTGTTTTGAAATATTTCGAGAAGTTGAGGAATTTCAAAGAGTGGCGCTACAATACTGAAAAAATAAATAATGTAATCGAACGGATCTTTAAAGGGTTTAATTTTAAATTGAAAACGGTAGTGTTTGTTTCTTTTTGGTTTTTTAGGCATTTGCTTTATAGTATGACGATTCTATAGGAATGGCAATAAGTTCGCCCAAGTATAAGTGGTATAATAGAGGTAGGACAAATGAGCGTGCAAGGGAGGCGTATGAACAAAGTTACCCAATCTGTCATTGATTCATTAACTACTAATAAGGCTGGTATGGTTTTATCACTGTATATGCCTACGCATAAAATATCGACACCTGATACAGCCAAAGAAGATCGAGTACGGTATCGAAACATACTCGGTAAGGGGTTTGAGGAATGGCAGGAAAAGCTTGGCGCTGACGCTGTCGATACTACCCGTGATATTCGTACACAACTTGAAGCAAAAATTGAAGATGCCGATTTTTGGAGCGAGACCTATAAAGGACTCGCTATTTTTATTCAACCAGATGGATTTGAGGTTCTCCACTTACCTATCGAGTGCGACGAGTATACCTATGTTGGCGAAAGTTTCGATCTTGCACCACTTCATATCGTAATGAGTATGGAACAACCCTATTACGTACTTGCGCTGGCAAAGCACAATCCTAAACTTTTCTATGGCGATATGTATACCCTAGAGCCAGTTGAAATGGACTTCCCTGCTAGTCCTGAAGACGCCCTGAACATTGATGAAATGTTTTCGGGGAGCGATACAGTACGAGGCGTGCCTACAGGACGTGGAAGCAACGATATGTTCAGTACGCACGGTCAAGGTGACACAAATCACGCCGGTCAAGAAGAACATTTCTCGTACCTCCGCATTTTAGATAACAAGATCCTGAAAAGCGACGTAGTCGATAGGAATACACCACTGCTTGTTGCAGCCACAGACAGCGAAGTGAGTGATTTTAAGCATGTGAGCAACCACCCGCACTTATTACAATGTTACGTTCAAGGAAATCATGAAGATACCCCGCTTCATGAGCTACACGACCTTTCATGGAGCAAGATAACCGAAGAAATCGTAGACAACAGAGTCGCCGCACTACTCGACAGGTTTAATGAAAACAAGGGTCGTCAAAAAGCATCGAGTGACATTAGTGAAGTCATTGATGCAACCATCAGCGGAAGGGTCGATACACTCCTACTTGGAATCGTAGAAAAGACAAATGATTCCGTTAGCGACGCGGGTGAAAAAGAAGCACCACTGATTCGCTTACAAAAAGAATACCAACTGAACCGCATGTGCGAACTTACTCAGCAAGTTATTGCACAAGGCGGAACTATTGTAGGGGTTGACCCCGAACTGCTTGGAACACCAACGATGATCGGGGCTTGTTACCGCTATTAAGCAGGTTTGACGTAGTGAGGGTTGAACGAAAATTTAGGAATAATAATTCCATTTTGATCAACTGGATATGCACCAATAATACCTTCACGTGGTATTGCACCGTTCGGGCCATCTTTTGCGTATGATGGGTCGATACAGTATACATAGCCACCTGGCTTCGTGGCGGCTTCTTGCTGCATTGCTTCGGTGATTGTTGGAGCTTCGTTCATACCGGGAATGATAAAATCATGCACTTCAACGAACTTGCCTGATTCGTCGCGTTCGAAAACACTTCCAATTGGTGCATCGAGCAGCGGTATAATCGACTCATCATAGTTTGCGATTGAGTTGACGTCAAAAATAGTGCGGTTATCAGGGTTATCCATGTATTCGGCGTCTTCATTTATACCAGAGAAGAAGCACCAACCGCTGTCTTGCGGGTTCACAGGTCTGGCGCGGTACATAAAGTTCACTGGGTATCCGTCCACAGTGATTCTATCGGTTGCGATACAACCGCCCATTCCGGTTTTAAGAGGTTTGATATCTTCGGCTTTGAGTTTGAAGTTCTTCATTAGTCTTATTGTAGCAGACGCTTTAATGCGGGTTTCTTCACTGTACCTGGCGCAAAAGTTGACCGCCAAGACTTAACACTACGTTCATCGACATAATCTGCACGGAGTCTAAGACTATAGCCTTGGCTATAATCGGGTGTGGTACATATATATAAAGTTCATTATCTCTGAGAATCAAATTCCGCTCTCGCAGTACAGTGACGGCATCGGAAGATAAGAATCGACTTTGATTAGTCGCATCGGCCAATAGCTTTTTTGCGCTCTCTTCGTTTTCAGCAAATGGAATAATCACACCTTCAAGTGTATCGAGAAAATGAATGCTTGCATCGGGAGTCTTGAAGAACAGATCGCCGAAGCATGTCATGAGCCATGGCTCGTTAAGGTATTTTTTATCTATGAGCCAGTCCCAGTCGGAATATAGGTCAGGCACGTCGGCTGGGTTGAATTTGACGATGAATTGCTCGTAGCTATTGTTGTTCATATGGGCTCACTGTAGCAAAAATCTCCGTACTGGAGGCTACACATACCCTTCAGCTACGATAGTAACGCTTGTAGGTGTAATCTCGTGCGTTTGACCTGATCCTCCGACAACTCGAACCCAGCTATCTGCGACAAGTAGCGGCTCATTATCGCGTTCGATCAATCCGTACGAGAATCCTCCGTACATGCCCGGAATAGGCAACCACTCAGGTTCGACATTAGTGAGTAAATCGTTAGTTATTTTTGGTAGGTTGTCTTTATTTTCATCAAGCCATGCAATGCAATCGTCAGCGTTTCGACAGCGGTAATAAGCAAGGTCATAAAAGTTTTGCTGAATCGCCTGTAAAGCTGCATCGCCGAAGTCACCTATCGTTTTGCTGCGATTAGAAATTTGCTCCGAAATTGAAACGTGATCACTCAACTTTTCACTATAGATGGATTCGAATTTAGGTATATCAATCATATATTCAAGAGTATACGGCTATACGTGCATACACCATCGATTAGAATAGCAATAGTTTGACATTCCAGACAGAGTTGCACACCCAGAACTTAACCCTGCTGACCACGCCCTAGTGTTGTCAGAGGGGCTTGCAACGCGCGTATAGAATGCCTGCGTACAAAGCGCACGCCAGGTATTTGGCCCTACAATGCCATCGGCGGTGAGACAATTTTCTCGCTGGAATGCTTTGACGCCAGCTGCAGTTTTTGGACCAAAGCTACCGTCAATTACAACCGCGGTATTTACATTGCCACAAATACCAGAACGTGTGTTAAGGGTTATGATAGTCTGAATGTTCTTCACACAGCTGCCACTGTTTCCTTGGCGATAGGTGTATACTACACACCCACTTGCTGCATTCACTTGGTTGAACGGTAGTAACACTAAACCAAGCACCATGGCAATTCCGATGAAAAACTTAAATGATTTCATTTTCATATTTTCTCCTTAGTTACATCTTCCAAGCACACATTTACTACTCTTAGTATAAAGTAAATATAATAAACCGCCAATTACAGGGAGCGGTATGGACGCACTTGGGCAGTCTTATGTTTTGCAGGGGCACGTGGAATGCTTCGCCACTGCGTCGCGTTCATAAAAGCAAACTTTTCTGTCCTACTCCTTGTGTTCGCACCACGATCCTCGCATCTTGCTAAAGCAATCCGCAGGTCGTGGCTCAATCTCAGGTATCACGTAATAAAAAATAGACCAGCAGATGCTGATCAATTTTTTATGGCAGGGGCACGTGGAATCGAACCACGATCCTAGGTTTTGGAGACCCATATACTAGCCGTTGTACTATGCCCCTAAGCTTCACTATTGTAACAGATGAAGGGGATTTTAAAAATATCTATCCACCCCTGCAAATACAACTTTTTAATTTCGTATAACTTTTACCGTGCCGTCGGTGGTTACTTCGATAATTCGAGAGGCTTGTACGTCTTCAGGGACTTCCCCGCCGTCAATATATACATCAACTACATCACCAAAGTAGGCCTTGGCTTCTTCAATAGTTCGAGCTGGCGGCATGCCTTCTGGGTTGGCGCTGGGTGCGATAACCGGACCAACGGCTTGAATCACCTTTTTCAAGAATTCGTCACGCACCACTCGATAAGCAACAGTAGCGCCGCCACGAAGCACCCAATCATGTTCGTTTGTTTTAGGTAAAACGATCGAGGTTGGCGGTTGATCGGGCGAGCTATATTTCGCAATAAGTGCCGAGTGCTCACGGATTGCACCTGAACCCGGAATTAAAACAATACATTGCTTTAGTGGGTCTCGATGTTTTACTTCGTATACCTTTTCAACAGCCTTTTTCTTTGAAGCGCGGGCAATAATTCCGTAAATGGTATCAGTGCGAACAACGGCAATGCCGCCATTCGCTAAAGCATCGGTTATTTCATTAAATGAATCGTCGGTCATAAGATGTTACTGATTTTTAGTGGTACGGACAGTACGCTGAAATTTACGGTTAGCAACCGGGTCGGCATAACGAGCAATTGGTTCGTATACGAATAGACGATCGTCTTTATTTTTAACATGTGAATCTATTTCTTTAATGGCATTTACAAAGAATTGCTCGATTAACCACTCGCGGTCTGGTGCAGTCTGACCCATAACTGTAATTCGATACAGCCCCCCGCCCCATTCTTCAGCATCACGCACTTCAAGTGGTTTCGCGAGCATTGTAGGGCCAACCGGCACGGCAGTTGCGAGCTCTTTAAGTGCGGCAATACCTTTGTCTTTGTCGCGAACAAATACGTCGACAGCAATAGTACGTACACCACTTTGGGTGACGTGTGCAGCCTGAATTTGCTGATTGTGGATCCAGATCACTTCGCCATTTACGTTGCGGATTTTAGTGCTTCGAAGCGTTAAACGCTCAACAACACCGGTAACATCAATAAACGGCTCCACCTTAATATAGTCGCCCACATTAAACCATTGCTCAATAATCATAATAGCGCCAGCAGTAACGTCACGCAGAATCATACCAAGCGTTTGACCGGCAAATACAATAAAGAACGCGCTGGCTCCAATTGCTGCTGCACCACTACTGGCACTTGGACTAATAAGCATCCAGGCAACATACGCAACTACCGCCACAACGACAGCACGTACAATAGCCACTGAAACACTTAAGTACGTCTCTACCTGCCGTAGCCGTATAAATCGCTCACTATTCGATTCAATATCTGCTCGAACCGATACCTTTTGGGCAATTTTAATAATAAGATCGGCGAGTAATTTACTCAGCAAGTACGCGACAACAATACATGCAATTAAAATGAGCACCGAACGATACGCGTTGGGCTCTAAAAAGAACTCTGAGGCACTGGTAACAACTAAATCCATATTGCTAAATTATACTACTTTACGAATCTAATTCATATCTGTTACCATAAGCATAAGTTTTTAAAAGGAAGTAAGTATGCACGTAGTAGTTGTGGGTGGCGGATTTGCCGGAGTAAAGGCAGCATTAGAACTGAGTAAACGCCAGATTGGTAAGATAACGCTGATTTCTGATCACAATTACTTTCTTCACCACGCAACCCTGTACGCTACCGCAACAGGCCGCAGTACCGAGGAATCGGTTATTCCTTTGCGCCTTATTTTTGCGAACCATCCAAACGTTACCATTGTCGAAGATCGCATTACTGCATTCGACCCGCACCGTAAATTAGTCAGCAGTAAAACGCAGGACTACCACTACGATAAGCTTGTTCTTGCACTCGGATCAGCTACCTCTTTCTTTAATATTGAAGGGCTCAAAAAACACGCCTACAGCATTAAAACGTTCGACGAAGTACAAGAATTCCACGACCGTATTTATGAAGACGTTGTTCAGAATAAGCTTGATAAAGAATACTTTGTTATTGGTGGCGGACTTTCCGGCGTGGAGCTCGCCAGTGCACTGAGCAGTTACCTGCGCTCACTTAAAGAACTCTACCGGCTAAAGCACGCTCAGCCAAAAGTAACACTTGTTGAGGCTGAAAAGCGTATTTTGCCACGACTCTCAAAAACAGCAGCTGAAAAAGCAAAGAAACAACTAAAAAAACACGGCGTTCGCGTGCTGGTTGACCACCAGGTGACCGCCTTGGCTGGTAATAGCATCACCATCGAAGATAAGCTTTACCCTACCACAACAGCCGTCTGGACATCAGGCCTCGTAAACAATCCGTTTTTCAACAAGAACAGCGGCTATTTTGACTTTACAAAAGATGGCCGGGTGAATGTAAACCCTTACCTCGAAGCACTCGATGATGTTTACGTTGTTGGTGATAATAACTCGGTTACCTATAGCGGCACCGCTATTGCCGCCCTAAAGCAAGGAGCGCATGTTGCTAAAAATATCGCTCGCACAGCAACTCGTCGATCACAAATTAAATTTACCCCGACATCATCACCGATCAGTTTTCCTGTCGGCGAACGCTGGGGGTACGTTGAATGGGGTGGACTCTATATTGCTGGCCGAAGCGGCGGTATTGTTCGCCGATGGATCGAACTCCATGGCTACAAACAAATCCTTCCACTCCACATTGCATTGCCGATTTGGCGTTCACGTGACATTTCCGACGTCGACGCTATTCTATAGTCTTTGGGAATAAACTTTAGAAACGAATCTTGCGGAAAAACAACGCAAGCACACCAACGATACCGACACTAACACCGGTAATTGCCACGTATGCCCATGGCTGTTCAGCATATGGCAGCGTCACGTTCATACCGTACATACCGAAGAAAACGTTTGGTAGCGCCACCAACAGCGTCAAAAGGGTCAATTTCTTCATACGTTGGTTCAATGTATTATTGCTAATAGTTGTATACGCATTACGAATACTTTCAACTGTTGCGCGGTGACTGTTGGCTGCAACCAGTAGCTGACTCGTGTGCAGTGCCATGTCGTCGATGTATTCACAGTCTTTATCACCAAAAATAGCGTGACGATTCTCAAGCAGACGCTCAAGAAGTGCCTTGAGGGCGGTTAAATTGGTGTGGTACTCATTGAGGTCGTGCTCAACGGTAACAAAGTTAATAAAGTCCTTATTGTCGACTTCATGCGAACGGAGGCGATGCTCGGTGCTATGTACGTACTTACCGGTACTGTGAATCAACTGCTCATACTGACTTATCACTAAGTTTGTTAACTGTAAAAACACGTGTTTTGTGCTCTTCATGTCAACTTTCGTATATTCAAACAATTCTTCAGGTTTCACATAGTCTTTTGAAGACAATGTAATAAGCAGTGTGCCCTTTAGTATCGCCAAGAACGGCGTTGTTGCCACGTTGCCGCGCGAGGTCTGGTGTGGTGCTCTAATAAACACATACAAGTGTCCTTGGCTATATTCTGCACGCGGAAGTTCGTTAGTATCACGAACGTCCTTAAGCACACCCGCGTCGAGGTGGTATAACTCAGAAACAAAATTCAAGTCTTTTTCGGTAACACTCGACCCATACACCCAGGCACGATCCATCGGCGGCTCGCTCACGAGCTGCGGGTCTTCGTTGAAAGATTTTTTTGCATAATAGCGCAACATTACATAAGCAGTATACCGTAGTTTTCTCTAGATAAAAATGCATCCTGTGGATGAAATTGATATTATCTGAAAAATTAAGCGTAAGTACTGTTGTAAATGCTCACGCTTGCATCTATAATCGGAACTAACAAGTTGGCCAAACTAAAAGGAGCGAAGCGAAGAGCTATTAATAAAAGCGACTCGTATAGGGGAATATGAAAATATTAATGCTGGGATGGGAACTCCCGCCACATAATAGCGGCGGTCTGGGTGTAGCATGCTTCCACCTTTCGAAGGCGCTCGCCTCTCAAGGTACTAGTATTGATTTTGTCGTTCCCTACTCTGCTAAGCACGAAGAAATCGACTTTATGACCGTGCACAATGCAACAAACCTCTCGCCGCTTCATAAGTTCGGTATGGGCGCCTATGATAGCAAGTTCTTTATCGATACGGTTAACCCTACATCCGGCCTTAAGGGGGACCCGCGTACTATTCGTGATATTCAGCAGCACTACGGCCGTTTTGTTGAAGAATTTGCCCAAAATAACGACTTTGATGCAATTCACGCACACGACTGGCTCACCATGGAAGCCGGTATGCGCGCCAAAGAGCTTACCGATAAGCCCCTCATTGTGCATGTTCATGCAACCGAATTTGACCGCGCCGGTGGTAACCCCGGCAACCCTGTCGTACACGAAATTGAATATCAAGGACTCCTTATGGCAGATCGCATTATCGCTGTCAGTGCTATTACCAAACAAATTATTGTCGATAAGTACGGTATACCTGAAGATAAAGTTGAAGTCGTCTACAATGCCATTGACCCGCAAAGCTTCGACAGTACCTACGAGTACGACCAGCGTACCTATCGATACCTCGAAGGCCTCCGTGCCGAAGGGTACACGGTTATTAGTGCTGTTACCCGCCTTACTATTCAAAAAGGGCTCGCCAATCTAGTGCGTGCCATGGCGAAGGCTGTCGAAAAATACGACCGCTTAGCGCTCCTACTGGCTGGCGACGGCGAACAACGTGACGAACTTATTCGTTTAGCGGCCGACCTAGGCATTTCCGACAAAGTCTTCTTTACGGGCTTTGTTCGCGGCAAGCAATGGCGCGACGCATACAGCGTATCCGACGTATTCGTCCTCAGCTCTATTAGTGAACCGTTTGGCCTCACCGCCCTTGAAGCCGCACATCACGACAACGCACTTATCGTCACTAACCAGTCGGGCGTTGGCGAGGTACTCCATAGTATTTTCCGTTACGACTTCTGGGACACCAGCCGCCTCGCAGATCAACTTGTAGGTATTGCCACATCAGAATCGCTCAAAGATTCGCTTCGTGTTAATGTCGCCCGCGAATACAGCCGTATTTCATGGCACGACATTGCTCGCCAATGTGTCGATATGTACACAAAATTCCACCCTGTCGAGGTATTCGCATGAGCAAACGCGGAATAACACTTTACCTTCACGTTCACCAACCGTGGCGCGTGCGCCAGTACAGCGTCTTTGATACCTCTATTGATCACAACTACTTCAACGACACCGAGCCGCTCAGTGGTCAAAATAACGAAAAGATCCTTAATAAGGTGGCCGACAAATCGTACCGTCCAATGAACGCGTTACTTGAAAAGCTATTGCATAAACACCCAGAATTTAAGGTGTCACTGAGCATTACAGGAACCTTCATCGACCAAGCCGCTGCGTGGACACCCGATGTGCTTGAAAGTTTCAAACGCCTCGTAAATACCGGCCAAGTAGAAATTGTATCTGAAACTTACTATCACTCGCTTGCCTTTTTCTACAGTCGTGACGAATTTGTTAAGCAAGTTGAAGCACACCGCGAAAAGATTCGCGAACTCTTTGGCGTTGAAACGAGCGTCTTCCGTAACACCGAGCTTTCATACAACGACGAGCTCGCACAATGGGCCGACGAATATGGTTACAAAGGTATTCTTGCTGAAGGCTGGGACCCCGTGCTTGGTTGGCGTAGCCCTAACTTTGTGTATCGACCAGAAGGCACCGAAAACATCTCTCTTCTTCTTAAGAACTATAAGCTTTCTGACGACCTTGCCTTTAGGTTTAGTAACCGCGGCTGGGAAGAATGGCCGCTTAGTGTCGACAAGTATAATTCATGGATGGAATCTGCTCTTTACGACCAACAGCTTATTAATCTCTTTATGGACTACGAGACCTTTGGCGAACACCAATGGGAAGACACCGGTATCTTTACGTTCTTTGAAGAATTCGTTGACCGTTGGCTTCAGAACCCCGACAACACTTTCTACACTGTGTCAGAGGCAATCGACGCTCACAAACCTGTCGATGTTGTAACAATGCCACAAACTGTTACCTGGGCCGACAGCGAGCGTGACCTTTCTGCTTGGCTCGGCAATAGTATGCAGCACGAAGCGATGCGCCACTTATATTCACTCGAAAGCGATATTTTGCGATCGGGCGATGATGAGCTTATTTCAGATTGGCGCAAGCTTCAAACTTCTGATCACGCGTATTATATGTGCACGAAATACTTCACCGATGGTGATGTACATGCCTACTTTAGCCCTTACGACTCCCCGTACGACGCTTTCCTGTATTACATCAATGCCATTCGCGATGTTCGTTGGCGCCTACACGAAACACACCGTACAGGGGGCCTCCATGGCTAGGCCTATCGTCCTCTCAAACGGCGAGCTCCACGTTGGCCTCAATACCTTTGGTATGGTGCACGATTTTTATTACCCGTACGTTGGGTTTGAAAATCACTCAGCAGGCGCTGGTCTCCGTCATATGGTGGGTGTGTACGTTGATGGAGTCACCAGCTGGCTCGATAGCGGCGACTGGACATTCCATTTCTCATACCCGCACACAGCACTTATTGGTACTACCGTCGCAAAAAACGAAGCGCTTGGCGTTATTTTAGAGTTCGATGATACCGTTGACGCCGAAATGAGCGTGTTGATTCGTAACATTCACGTTATTAATCATGCCGATACTAAGCGAGAAATTAAGCTATACATGCACCAGGCGTTTGCGATTGGTGATTCACGTAGCAATACCGACACCGCACAGTATCTTCCCGACAGTGATGCAATTTTGCATTATAGGGGCCGTCGCGCGTTTGTTATTTCTGGCCAAACCGACAATGGCGCATTTGATCAGTTCACCATTGGACTTTTTGGCGACGAACAACACGAAGGTTCGTTCCGAGACGCCGAAGATGGCGAGCTCAGCGGTAACGTTGTTGAACACGGCCGCGTCGACTCGACAATTGGCTTTACACTCTCTGTAGAGGCTCGCTCGTCTGCTCGCGCTCACTATTGGGTAGCTGCTGGCATGAGCACGCGTGAGGCACTGTATATTCACCGCCAAGTGCAAGAACAAGGCGTCCATACCCGCATTCACAAAACTGCTCTTTGGTGGCAAGAATGGCTCCGCCCAGCGATAGATGCTGCGAGCAAGCTTCCTAAAGACTACCAAGACCGCTTTATTGAAAGTATGATGATTATTAAATCGCAGCTCGACAAGCGCGGCGCAGTGATCGCCAGCACCGACAGCTCGCTTTTAAATTATTCGAAAGATGGCTACGCCTACTCGTGGCCTCGCGACGGCGCAAATGTGGTCTGGCCATTGATTCGTCTTGGCTACCACCAAGAAGCCTACCGTTTCTTTGAGTTTTGCCAACGCGGACTTCACCCAAGTGGCTACCTTATGCACAAGTACCGCGCCGACGGTGCGCTTGGGAGTAGCTGGCACCCCTATGTCCATGGAAAAAATGGTGACATCGTTGCGCCGCCTATTCAAGAAGATGAAACTGCGTTGGTCGTATTTGTATTTGTCCAATTCTACAATCTTTCAAAAGACAGTTCGCTCATTAAAGATTTCTACCACTCAATGATCAAACCAATGGCTAACTTTATGGCCGAGTTTATCGACGAAACAACCGGCCTGCCGCGCCCAAGTTACGACCTATGGGAGGAGCGATTCCTCATCAATACACACACAACCGCCGTTACCTACGGTGGGCTCCTTGCGGCCTCAGAACTCGCAACCATCACAGGCGATGAACAAAGTGCTGTAAAGTGGCGCAATGCTGCCGATGACATCCAGACAGCAGCTCAAAAGTACCTGTTTAATCAAGACCGTCAAGTGCTCTATCGTGGCCTTCTTGTTGAAGACCGTGAAATTGCCTACGATGACACCATCGACAATGCTGCAATCTTTAGCTCATTTATGTTCGGCCTATTTGCAGCCGATAGTAAAGAAATTAAAGCCTCGATTAAAGCCGTTGAAGAAACATTCGGTACAAGCACCGAAAAACCCGGGCTCCCTCGTTACGAGAACGACCCCTACCGACGCCGCGATGACAGCGTCACCGGTAACTGGTGGTACATAACAACGCTCTGGAAGGCTCAGTACGATGTTGAAAACGGAAACCTCGAGGCCGCCAACGCAACTATCAGTTGGATTCATGACCATATGATTTCAACCGGCATGATGGGCGAACAAATCGACCCCCTTACTAACGAAATCATTGCACCTGCACCACTCACCTGGTCGCATGCCGAATATGTTAGCACTCTTATCGACCTTATCGGCCGGGAGCGGTAGTATGTCAAAGGGTGGTGTATTAAAGCATATCTTCCGCCGTCTCAGCCCTGTTGAACGCGAACAAGGCCAAGTGTTGCGAAAGTTCTATAAAGCAGTTGGATTCGTACATTTTGGACATGTCCATCAGCACGACGACGAGTACGATGCTATTCGCGGATTTACCTCGTCACTTTCGCACCGCGACGAAAATTTTGCCGTAGGCTCGTACGGTGGATACGACATTCGCATGGTAAATCGCGCTGATTCAAAAATTAAACAGGGTACGGGTAAAAAAGGTCTTCAGCTCTGGACGGTCCTTGAGATTACTCTTCGAGTTCGTAATATGCCGCACATCTTCTTTGTACCAACTGGGCAAAATGGTGATATGTACGCCAAATTATTTGCTGAGCAGCCGTATATGCAGCCTATTAGTAGCTATACCGCCGCCGACAAACTCACTCCGGAGTTTCACGGTCGTTATCAAATCCTCGCTCGTTCAACCCGCGTACACGACGTTGAAGAGTTATTAAGTTCACCAATAATCGTCGGTATGGGTACTCGGTTCTGGCCACACGGCATAGAAATTGAGCATGGCAAGCTGTACGTATATATTCCTGATCGTAAAATTACCAAGTCGCGGCTTGAACACGTCCTTACCTCTTCGCTCTGGTTAGCCGACTCACTTCGCGAAGCGCACGAAGACATCGAGGAATAAAAACACCGCCGAGATGGCGGTGTTTTGTTGACTGTAAGCGGCGTATGGCTAGCCGTACAAATGAACGAGAGGTATTAGCTCTTACGAGCTTTTACTTCGTTACGACCAAGGTTCTTCTTGGTTTCAGTGTAGGTAGCGTGCTTACGTGCAACTGGGTCGTACTTTTTAAGACTAATCTTTTCAGTAGTGTTCTGAGTGTTCTTGGTGGTGTAGTAGGTACGGTGACCACTAAGTTCACTTACCAAACCGATCAACTTGCGCTTTGTATTCTTCTTTGCCATAACTTCCTTTTAACCTGTATTAACCTAAATTATAGTTTTTTTCTGCACCCCTAAAGGTAACAGATGCTTTCAGGGGTTAATTATAGCAAAAAAATGACAGAATAGCAATATTACCCATGTCCGCAACTAAAACGCTTATACACTCGAGACTCAAGCCCCTTGACCTTACCCGTAGCTCCGGGGATAATAAGCATAATCGTGATACTAAAAGCCCCAAGAAATAATGGATTCACTATCGTTGAGCTACTCATTGTAGTCGTTGTTATTGCGATACTTGCAGCAATTACAATTGTGGCGTATAACGGCATTCAGAAGCAGGCGGTAACCACCTCCTATGCTGCTACTATTGATAGTTTGGAAAAACAAATTCAAATAGGTATCATCAATGGAAAACTCACCAATTTAGACACCGGTGGAGCTTTTGTTTGCGCCGGTATGCAGAGTGACTTTTCGGTTAGCGATGGACTCGCAGCCGGACAATGTAGCACAACCAGCAATTACTTAACTGCGCCTAACAGTCCCGTATATGCAAATGACACCATCTCGGCGAC
Organism: Candidatus Microsaccharimonas sp.; assembly: GCA_050730895.1. GTDB lineage: Bacteria > Patescibacteriota > Saccharimonadia > Saccharimonadales > Saccharimonadaceae > Microsaccharimonas. The sequence continues at coordinate 1,264 of JBOHNV010000003.1, read as the reverse complement.
TCTAAAAAGTGCCGGCGTGCGCCTGCCAGGCGAACTGACCTATACGAGTAGGCCTGGAATAGGAGGAAGTGGCGGAATATCAGCAAGGGGCATCGTCCTATACGCGGATACACAGCAAATAGCCCTGTGGTGGTATCCTCCCGACACAACAAGCTGCGGCCGTGCGTCCAATGAAACCGAGGCGCTTATCTCTCTTATTAAATCAATTCCCGCCTCACTAACTTCATATCAAAATAACTACGGCCCTGACTGGGAGAACACCGTTCGAACCGCACTTGGTGGATGGTGCTCTCTTAAGATAAAAAAATAGCCCGACTGTGCTGACGGGGTATTTATTCAATATTCTACTTGGAGCCACGATGGGGATTTGAACCCCAGACCTCTTCCTTACCATGGAAGCGCTCTACCAACTGAGCTATCGCGGCGGACGTTGTACGCCTCGCGCAGCGCTCTACACTAAACTTGCGTTTCGCGCAGGAGCTATCGCGGCACATATAACTCTGAAGATTATACCGTAAAAATTAGTATAAGTCGAGTACTACCAGGTGCTCAATGTGCGGTGTATGGGGGAAGAAATTATACCCGCGGTGCGCTTTAATGCCATACGCTTCAGTAAGGCGAGCGACATCGCGCGCTTGGGTGACCGGGTTACAAGACAAGTAGATAATTCGTTGTGGCTTCTCTTCAAGAAGTCGATCAATAACCGCCTCATGTAAGCCGGCTCGTGGCGGGTCAACAATAATTGTTCGATCACCGGTAATATGTTCGAGAGCGTTTTCACTGGCGGCAAGTACAGCAGTGGCGTTTTTACCAAGCTCCTTAATGTTTCGCTCCATCTCGCGGACCGCGTGTTCATTAAGCTCAACAAGCTTTACGTCGTCACCCCCGATCGTAAGACCGATTGTACCCACGCCACTATACATATCAACAGTTTTAACGTCGGACTTCACCCACTCGCGCATATCAGCCAAGGCTTGTTCGTATACCGGGAGGTTGATCTGGAAGAATCCTTCGGTTGCATAGTGAAACGGAACATCAACTAATGTATCGTTTAACGGACGAGTTGGCGCAGTAAGCCGCTTTGTTATAACGCTAGCAGGGCTTTTCGGGTTAGAGTAAATAACTTCGCCGTTTTCACCATCATCAAATTTAGAAAGTAACGCATCGGCTGGAAAGTCTTCGTCTTTTACGTATAATTGCCACGCGACGTCGCCATTCGCTGCACTACGAATAAGAAGTGTTTTTAGTTCACGCCCTTGTATAC
>JBOHNV010000002.1:0-60872 GCA_050730895.1 Candidatus Microsaccharimonas sp. | reverse complement strand
GGTACATCATCAAGTTATCCCTGTTACGTTCATTAGCCAGCTAGCAAAAGGCGATAAAAACAGTACACCAGCTTTTATCTTTCTTCACATGTCAGGGCTGGAAACCCATTACCTAGAACATGCGCATATATGGCAACTAGAGGAAAAGATTGCTTCAAAAGTTCTGTTTATTTCTGACCGTACAAAATACAAGATAAACAAACTATCTTTAGACACAAAGCAGGTCGATACCGGATATTACAGAAACCCCGCACCTATTGTATTTGAGAAGAATCAACACGTCGCAAGAGACGTGCCGCAAGATATACTTATCGTCTCTAATCATCCGCCTTCTGAGCTGACCGAGGCGGCTAGTATGCTGCGTAAACAGGGATACAGGGTGACTCTTATGGGAGAAGGTCAGAGCGAGTATAAACTAGTGAGTCCAGAATTTCTAAATAATTTTGATGTAGTTGTTACTATAGGCAAAACCGTTCAATATTGTCTTGTCATGAGTATGCCTGTATACCTTTATGACGTGTGGGGTGGACCCGGTTACCTTAGTGAAAATAATATATCGCTCGCTAAACAGAGGAATTTTTCAGGAAGAGGCTTCGATAAAAAAAATCCAGAAACAATTGCAAAGGAAATTATCGAAGACTACTTAGGAGCTCTGCAATATCAACGGAGTATACATGAATACTCTCTAGATAACTTCACTATTAGGAAGGTACTTCCAGAGATACTCTCAGGTATAAAGAAGAAAAGACTTAAGCAGTTTAGCCCTTATTATGAACAATTTCTTATCGCTATTTTAACAATGCTTAAATATAAGTTCTATCACGAGAATCTACTTATCTTTAATCAAGTGGAAAACAAACGACTTAACGGTGAAAATAGTCGACTTACGAAGAATCTTGAAGACACTTTTGTAGAATTTGAACACTACAAGCAGAGCATACGCACATCACCTGAATACAAGGTTGGTAAGTTTGTAGTACGGCCTGCTCGGGCAGTTAAACGATTTATTAAACGAAAAAAATAACAGGGTGTCGTTAGTTTAATTTATATCGCGGGCGATATTTTTTTCAAATAACTCTACAGAGTGCTGGGTTTTAAGTAATTTTTGCGAAGCTTTTGCAAATTGAAGAGCCTTTTCAGGGTTAGCGCGAATAAATTCAAGCGCCTGAACATAATCATCAATATTCTCGATAGCGCATAGAAGCCCGGTTTTTTTATTTAATACAAATTCACCGACTCCACCATCGTCACTTGCGATAATAGGAAGCCCTAATGAGGCAATTTCAAGTAGGATATTTGGAACTCCGTCTACAGATGAAGTGTAAAGATAAACGTCGTACTCGTTTGTTGGGATCGTTTCGATACCACTGAACTCACCTTTATAGGTTATGCTTTCGATATCTTTAAAAAACTGACCAGTGAAGTGTTGTTCTCTACCATACACATCAATGTGGAACTTTTTAGCATCGAGTTTCTTTCCTATTTCTTTGACAATATCCGGTCTTTTTTGTAGTGATAAACGGCTTGCCCATAGTACGCGCAAGGGTCTTTCGTTATCTAATACGATAGGCTCAGGCTTTCTTGTAGCCGTAGACGAGGGTTGATAGTGCACGGTTAATTTATTAGAATCGAATCCATCTCTCGATATAATATCTCGAATGATATTGGTATTATCTGTAAAGACTTTATTTAATGATGGATATATATCGTTTAAGTAAGGCTCTGCAAAGGACCGTATGCGACCCTCTTCTTCTGTATACTCCTGCATAAACATAGATGTATTAATGGTGTAGTTGTTGTTTACGAGGAGTTTCTGGTGAGCTGCAATCCATCGGTACCATCCTTCGTGGTTGATGATGTGGAGTCTTTTTACGCCAAGCTGTACTAATAAGCGTGACCACATAACATCACGCTCATGCCAATCGATTTGGCTCGTAACACCATCGAAATCAATGAAATCTACACCGTCCGGGATAGCATAGGGATGGTTAGCGGGGAGAGGTGACAGAACCGTAATGTGCCAGCTTGGGTGGGCTTTCTTGATTGCACCGATGTAATTAAAGAGTAATTTTTCTGTCCCTCCGGTTGAAAGCTTGGGTACAAGAAAAAGATAATCGGAATGTGATACAGAGAGTTGCTCTACGATATTTTTATAAACGTATCCAAGCGATGCATTATGCTGATCAAACGAAAGGGGGTGATATCGTACGCCATTGATAGCGTCTTGTGTTGGCCATGTTTGACTGTCGAGACTGTTTAAATATTTCCAAGCATCTAAGACGTCTTTTGGAAGCTTTTTCATTTGACGTTGATATAATACTTTATAGGCAGCAGGGCCAACAGATGAGCGAAGAGCCGGTATGTGCTTAATCGCCTTCGTTGCTATTAATTCAACGGCTTTAACACCCTTTTTTAATTTGCTCGCTTTTCTTTGCTCGGTAACTGGGCTAGGAGGGGGAAGTGACTTAATATAATCTATATCAAAAAGAGGTGAATATGGAAGGATGGTTCCTGTGTGGTCAGAGGTGACAGAATTTGCCCTTCTACGATAAAAAAGAGTAGACTTTGGTACGACTAAATTGGGTATATCTGCCATTCTAACCGCACAGTTAAAAAGCCAGTCTTCGTAGCCGAAGCCATTTTTAGTATGAACGAAAGGAAACTCCTTTAAAATATCTGCAGTAGTAATAAGAGCATTTGGCCACCTGTTGTAGTAACTCATGATTAGCGCATCTTCATCTTTTGAGAATGAGTCATTTAAAATCCATACATTGTGGTGAGGGTCGGTTCCCCCGAATTGAAGCTGGTAATTAGGCCGTAGTATAACGGGTTTATCTTGCTCAGCAAGCATCTTATAGCCATCAATAAGCCAATCTTTTGTAATGAGATCGTCACCGTCAATAAGGGCTATGTATTTACCTTTTGCGGCGTTAATCGCAAAATTCCTTGAATCAGCAGGATTTCCAAATGAATTATAAAGAAGGGTGTAACCGGAGATGCTCTTATACCTATCAAAGTATGCATTTGTCTCTGTATCACCATTATCGATATGAATAACCACTTCATATGAGATACCGATTTCATAAAGAGGCTCAAGAGCTTTTTGGATACTTACGAGTGTTTTGTGGGCGATTATACCCTCTCTGTGGGCAGTAATAACAACGGAAAATACAGGGTTTGCTTCTTTTTTAGTCATCAATACAAGTATAGCTTAAAAGGGGTTATTTTACTAAGCATCCTCGTTGTTTGTGTAGAGTGGAATGATCTCTTTCTCGACAATAACAGTCAAGTTGAAATGTTTCTCAAAATTGTCTCTTATCTTCTTTTCCATAGATAACTTTTGCTCAGGTTCGGTTAGCATCTTGTACATAGCCTCTGAGAGGGATTTGACGTCCCTTGGCGGTATAAGGATGCCGGAGATTTTGTCGTGGATGATTTCAGGGTTACTATCGACATTCGATGCAATGATAGCCTTCCCGAGCATAGACGCCTCGAGAAGCGCGATACTAAATCCTTCCTGGTAGCTAGGGAGTATATATACATCTGATTCAGCAACTTTTTCAATAGCGTTAGCTTGATGTCCGTAGAAAGTTATGTTCTTGCTGGCACTTGCAGCCTTTTTGAACCTATTTATCTCGGGGCCGTCACCATATATTGCAAGCCTTACAGCGTCAGGAGTCGTCATCTTTTCAAGTTCTAGGAAGGCATTGATTGCTTCGCCAATACCTTTATTTGTAACAACCCTGCTGGCAAGACAGAAGGTGAACTGTTTATTCTTCCTTTTCTTATTAACGGTTGAGTAGTGATCGATAACTCCGTTTTTAACAATGGTAAGCTGTTTTTTAAGGGAGGCGCGCCTAAGGTGCCCGGTTACGAGGCGATACTCGTTTTCTGAGATAAGAATGATGTGGTCGGCGAATTTACCCGCGAATAATACAAACTTACCAACAGGGTTTCGAAAAGGGTGGGTAACATTTTCGAATACGTATCGAAGATCCATGTGATCTGTCCATACAACTTTTTTTCCAAGAATCCGCGCCGCGAATGTACCCGCGATAAAGTCGTCCTTGCTTTGAATGTGAAGTATGTCCGCTCTGGTTTTTAATATGAGAGATGCATACCATGCGGTTAATGCAACTTGCCATAGAATATAGACAGGAAAGAGGAGTGTTTTGCGACCGCTCCAGTTTTGACGAGACCACCACCAGCCCTTGTAACTGGCTATGTTGTTATCCGAGGTGTATTGTAGAAGTTTTTGTGAGCGTGTTATGACAATCGGTGCGAAGCCGTTATCTTTAAGTATCTTCGCGAGGCTTACCGGATATGTTTCTGCGCCACCAAAATCAGTCTTTGCGACATTGCGGATAAGCAGGATGGTTTTCTTTTTCCCAACGGTAGACATGTAACTCACCTATTCTTTATATACAATACTTAATGGTACTACTGTATGCCATTGTATTACTGCTAATCAAGAGGGAACCAGAGATGATTAAGCCCGCCTGACGAGTTCTGATAGAAGGCTTGAACCGATCGGTTACTGTGGCCAGTAACGCTGATTTGGCCGCCAACAGCAGCTCCTGAGCCCGCCTCGCTTGCGCTGCTGCTACCGTCTAAGACAACTTGATTCCACACTCCACCTCTCCAGTAGGCGAGTCGCCAAGCGCTCGTGTGGTCAGTGAATCCAGTAGCATTGTCGTAGTAGAAAACGAAAATGATATTATCGATAACCTTGACGACTACTTTCTCGCCAGCATTAATATAGTTTCCAAGAACTGTTGTTGATTTGTCACGAGTTAATTCGCCATCGAATGTCTCGAAATGCCATTTTCCATCTCCTGGCCACCATGCATGTTTAAGACTTCCTGTAGTTGTGTCGTAGTAGTACATCTGTAGTTGACCGTTCCAGGTTGTAACAGAGACTGCCTTCCCAACGTTATTAGTTGACTTACCTAGGGAGGCATTGACACCATCAAACGACTCGAAGTTCCAGCGATTATTTGCCCACCATGCGTGGCGAAGTGATTGGGTAGAGGTATTGTAGTAGAACAGTTGGATTTGACCGTTCCATGTAAGTGCAGACATACTAGTCCCAGCACCTACGTCGGCGTCGTATTTAGATATTGAGCTCGAAGAGCCGTCTAAGCTTTCAAAATTCCACTGCCCGTTTGCCCACCATGAGTGATGCAAATCTTTGCCGATACCGTCGTAGTAAAATGTGTGAAGCTGACCATTCCAGATCATAGCCTTTGCGTTGCGACCGAAGTCACCAGTTCGTTTGCTAATGCCGGTGGCGGCTCCGTCTAGTGTTTCGGCTGTCCATCGATTATTATGTAGCCATGCATGCCGCAGGGACTTAGTCGATACACTGTAATAGAACACTTGAAGCTGACCATTCCACTCTACGGCAGTAATACTATGTCCTACATCCTCATTTATTGCGCCGCTTACTGTTGATCCGACGCCATCGATCACTCTGTCGCTCCAGGTGTTACCGTTCCAGTGGGATAGGCGAAGCGTCTTATTGGTCGTGTCGTAGTAGAATGTGTAGAGATTCTTACCGCTCGATATTGTCTCTGAGTGCTCCCCGAGCTTCTGGCTGTTTACCTTATTAACCGCTCCAGATTGCTGCCCGGCAAGGGTTTCAAAACTAACCTGGTAGTCCATTACAGGGGAGCCAAACCATTGTGTAAAGAAGTTCACCATATTGTCACTTCCGGAGTATCCCGTTGTTGCATATGGTCCTGCATGCGGTGTGTAGCAGTAGAATGATGCAGTTGCTGCATTTGCGATAGTTACAGTGGCATTTTGTGTACCTGAGATTGCTGTGTTTCTGGCGAAGGTAACAACGTTTCCGGGCAGAAGGCCGTTGTTATAAAAGGGCGGATTGTTACCCTTGTCTCCATTCCTACAGGCGAAGCTCCCGACTCCATGAATATCGCCATCACTATCCCTGAATGATGAATGTCCGAGAATGGCTTCGTAATTGTACCGGAACTGATAAGTTGCAATATTCACTTGGTTAGCAAAGCCATAATATAATGAATCACATTTACTACTATCTGGACATCCGTATCCCATTGCGGTCCTATATCGCCACGATTCTGGATTCTGCATTGTTACAAGAGACTGCTCTTTTTGAAGAGTCGCTAATATAACCTGAGGATTAATATTCCATATCTGAGCTGCATGCCAAATAAGGTATGATGCTAGCTCTTGTTTTGTCTCGTTGGGACCTTGGTCTCTATAGGTTGAAAGGGCGCTCTTTTTACTTTCTAGGAAATTTTGAATCTGAGCCTGTGTCATAGAGTCCTTATTAAGGTAGACACTATCCGACATTAAGTTACCTCTATTAAATGCGGAGGCATTCTCAGGAAGAGCAGCCGCTGCTATGAGCAGGGCTAGAATGAAACCTGGTAGTAGAAGGGCACTTTTCTTCATTTAGTACTTTATCTCGATTTTAATGTTCTCCACCTCCTGCCCTTCACTATTGAAGCTATATACTTCAAAAGTTCCAGATTTGGCGGACGTACCGGTGACTACAAGTGTTCCTGAAAACAATCCACCACTTGTTGATAAGGTGCCTTGCGCAATTTGTCCACGGACGGTGTCAGATATTCGATATTGGATTTCAGGGAGACTTGAAGCCCCTGAAATTTTTATTCCTGATGAAAGTTTCTGGCCAGAAGTAGGTGTATAGAGAGTTATTTGTCCTGAACTCGAGCGAATACCACCTGTTTGGTGAGTTACACCTACGCCACCTGTGTCGGATATTCCTGATCCGTCCGTGCTGTGTTGACCTTGGTTGGTATTACCACCTTGTTCGATAGAGTTTCTTTCAAGATCGTCTTTCGGGTTAACAGGGGTTTCGTTATCCTCAGGAACGCTAATTGATGTTCCTGGTTTTTGAGATTTCGCTGGTGAATCGGTTGAGCTATTGAACGGCCAAGTGGCAACTGACTTGGCGTAGATAAAATAAGAGGACAATGCCAAAAGGACAACACCTACAGTGATTAATATAATTTTTTTGTTGTTTTTATTTGTTTTTAGTTGCAAAGCCATAGAAACCTCGTTTTAGAAGTGTAACATCTCTATTATATAGACCCTTCTTTGAATGCGCAAACATTAATCGCTAGCAGGATGGAGTTCTAAGTAGGTGGTCTCCCACTTCCATGCACTCTGACACATATCTTCGATGCTTTTTTCTGCTTGCCATCCAAGAAGTTTTTTTGCTTTTTGTGGGTCGGCATAGAATTCTGCAAGATCACCCAGTCTCCGAGGGGTAAATTCGTAAGGAATGTCTACCTCAGTTGATGATATAAACGCTTTAACCAATTCGAGTACAGAAGTTGCTTGGCCTGTGCCGAGATTATAACTTCCGACACCGGGCTTTAGGTGATTGAGCGCAGCAACATGGCCCTTCGCTAGGTCAACAACGTGAATATAGTCTCTGCGACAAGTACCATCTGGCGTTGCGTAGTCATTTCCAAATATTGATAATTTCTTACGACGGCCGGATGCGACTTGAGTAATAAACGGCATAAGATTGTTAGGTATTCCTTTCGGATTCTCGCCGATAAGGCCACTTTCATGTGCACCAATAGGGTTAAAGTAGCGCAGAATAGATGCTTCAAAGTTTGGCTGCGCTGCACATAGGTCTCGAATGATTTGCTCGGACATGTATTTAGTCTGTCCATATGGGTTTGATATCTTCTGTCCAACGGTAAGCGATTCTGCGTATTTCACGTCGCCAGGGTCTCCGTAAACTGTGGCTGACGAACTAAACACAATTTTATTAACATTGTACTCTAACATTGACTCCAAAAGTGAAATAGTGGAAAGGACATTATTATTGTAATAGGAGAGAGGATCCTTTACCGACTCTCCGACTGCCTTAAGTCCCGCAAAGTGAATAACTGCATCAAAATTGTGTTGGGAGAACAACTTTTGGAGTTCTTCTTTATGCCGAAGGTCTAAGTTATAGAATGGTATGTGGGTACCGGTAATCTTTTCAATTTGTAGCAGTGTGCTCGATGAACTGTTAATGAGATTGTCTACAACAATAGGCTTGTGTCCATCTTCAATAAGTTCAACGAGTGTATGCGAGCCAATATAGCCAGCGCCGCCTGTGACAAGGATATTCATGAGTTTATTATATCATTCTCAAAGATCAACACTGGTGAGTTTATGAGGTTATTGCTTGGTATAATGGAGTGTAGTGCAAGGCTTATAATCTTTTGAAAGGCGGTAGGCGACGTGTGTGGAATAGTTGGATATATTGGCGGTAAAGAAGCGCAGAACATTTTAACAGGTGGCCTTCGTCGCCTTGAATACCGAGGGTATGACTCTGCGGGTATCGTTACGGTCAATACGGAAGGTAACGCAACACTGTTGCGGGCAACAGGTAAGGTGGCCGAGTTAGCGGCACTTGTCCAGAATGATCAAAAAGAAGATATGGTTGGCATTGGTCATACTCGCTGGGCTACGCACGGTATTCCCGCCGAGCGCAACGCTCATCCACACCGGGCTGGCGACGTTTACTTAGTCCATAACGGTATTATTGAAAACTACAAAGAACTCAAGGCCGAGCTTAAGAGTCACGAGTTTAAGAGCGACACTGACACTGAAGCACTTGCGGCACTTATTAATTCTCTATACGACGAGAAAACCGAACTTGTTGATGCTGTAGCTCAGGCTCTAAAGCTTGTAGCTGGTACGTATGGCATTGCAGTTGTCTCGACCCGCAAACCAGACGAAATTATAGTAGCTCGATCTGGAAGTCCGCTTATTATCGGTATTGGCGAAGACGAGACGCTTATTGCGAGCGATGCATCTGCATTAGTAGGTCATACAGCGCAAGCTATTTACCTAAACGATGGCGAACTTGCTATTTGTACTACCGATGGAGTTGAGCTTCGTGATCTTGCTTCGCAGCCAATTTCGGCCAAGGTGGAAACAATTGAAGTGGACATGCAAGCAATTCAAAAGCAGGGGTATGACCACTTTTTGCTAAAAGAAATTAGCGAACAGCCGACATCGTTACGCTCGACCTTAAATGGACGCTTGGTATTAAGTGAAAAAAGCGTGAAGCTTGGCGGTTTAAACATGACGATCGACGACTTAAGGGGTGTAAAGCACGTTACGATTGTTGGGTGTGGAACTGCCTACTATGCCGGGCTACTTGCATCGTACTACCTAGAGAAACTTGTCGATGATCTTACGGTTGATGTCGTGGTTGCTTCGGAATTCCGCTACCGCTCATTCCATATGCCTGAAGGCTCTGTTGCTTTGATTGTTTCGCAGTCGGGCGAAACAGCTGATACGTTGGCGTGCTTACGTGAAATAAAGAAGCGTGGCGTACGCACGCTTGGTATTATTAACGCCGTTGGATCTACGATTGCGCGTGAGGTAGACGGCGGAATCTACGTCCACGCTGGGCCAGAGATTTCTGTTGCGAGTACCAAGGCGTTTACATCGCAAGTATCAGCCATGATCATGTTTGGTCTTCAGATTGCACAGGCACAAGGGGTTAGCCTTGAAACAACTGCAAAATATGTTGAAGAACTCTCTATGCTTCCAGATGCTATCGAGCATGTTCTTGAGAACCACCAAGAAGAAGCAAGGAGAGTTGCAAAGAAGTATGCCTCATACGACCACGCGCTCTTCCTTGGGCGTGATACGGCGTACCCAGTTGCCCTCGAAGGCTCATTGAAGCTAAAAGAAATCTCGTATATTCATTCCGATGGCTACCCAACGGGTGAATTAAAACACGGTACACTTGCACTTGTAGACGACCGATTCTTTGAGGTGTTCTTAGTGCTTGATGATTGGCTTTTTGACAAGTCTATTAGTGGCCTGCAGGAAGTAAATGCACGTGGCGGGCATATCCTTGCTATCACAAATAGCGATAAAGAGATTGAAGCCGAGACGGTGGTGCGAATTAATGTCGAATTAGACGTCTTAGCGCCAATTGTGTTGAACGTGTTCCAACAGCTATTTGCGTATTATGTTGCGGTTGAAAAGGGGAACGATGTCGACCAGCCGCGAAATTTGGCTAAGAGCGTGACGGTAGAGTAGAGAAGTATTAATAAAAAGGCCGAGACGTTGATCTCGGCTTTTTTATTAGTTTGTATTCGCTAGTTTATGCAACAGTCTACCGTATTCAGACTTTATTAAAGATTTAGCTAATTCGGTAAGCTGTGCGCTGTTGATGAAGCCTGCGGTATACGCTGCGGCTTCTGGGCTACCAAGCAATTGCTCGTTTTCTCCCTGGAATTTTTCAACATAATTCGCAGCTGAGAGCAATGTCTTTGGGGTACCTGTGTCAAACCATTCGGTATCTGTGTCGAGTTTAACGACATTTAAGGTTTCTGCTTCAAGATACGTTTTGTTAACGTCCGTAATCTCGAGCTCTCCACGGTCACTTGGCGTTAGTTGCTTTGCAATGTCAATAACCCCATTTGTGTAAAAATAAACACCAACAACAGCGTAATCTGACTTTGGTTGCGCCGGCTTTTCTTCTATTGAGATCGCTCGTCCATCTTCGCTGAATTCAACCACGCCATAGTCTTGTGGATCGGGCACTTGGTATGCAAATACTGTAGCGCCCTCTGGTTTGGTTGAGCTTCGAAGGATTTCGGCGAAACGGCTACTACTAAAGATATTATCTCCAAAAATAAGCGCAACATCATCATTTCCGATGAATTCTTCGGCAATTAGGAAGGCGTCTGCTGTTCCACGAGGGACATCCTGAATGGCGTACTGAATTGAAATGCCGAGCTCTGTGCCGTCACCTAGGTGAGCACGAAACTGATCAATGCTATTTGGCGCAGCAATAATCAAAATATCATTAATACCAGCCGAAATAAGGTCTGACAAAGGGTAGTAAATAGTCGGCTTATCGTATGTAGGAATGAGGGGCTTGCTTACTCCAACTCCGTTGCTACCAATACCGCAGGTGGCCGCGCCAAGGCGAGTACCTTTTCCTGCTGCAAGAATAATCCCTTTCAAAGTGATCCTCCTAATTATGCAAATGAAATAAGTATAGGTTACGGGTGGCGCAACCATTAGTGATATTGTGTCATATCCGGGGTGCGGCGGCAAATTATACGCTATAATGGTGAATATGAAGATCGTAATTGAAAGCGGGTTCTTTAACCCTTTACATGGTGGGCACCTCGATATGATCGAGGCTGGTGCAAAGCTTGGTGACAAGCTCATTGTTATTGTGAATAACGACAAACAACAGGTAATGAAGAAGGGCAAGGTGATTCTTGACGAACAAAACCGACTTCGCCTTATTAGCGCGCTCCGCGATGTTGATGAAGCGTTTGTGGCTATCGACGAAGACGGTTCGGTTATTCAATCGCTCGAGAAGGTTGCGCTGCAATACCCAGATGCCGAGTTGGTATTTGCCAATGGTGGTGACCGCGATTCAGAAAAGGCGATTCCCGAGGGTGACGTATGCCGAAAGTACAACATCGCAATGATGTTTGGTGTTGGTGGAACCGAAAAAGCCGATTCCTCTACGCGTATTAACCAGGCATTGGGACACGCCAAATAATGAAAAAACTCCTTGCTTTTGACCTCGACGATACGCTTGCGGTGTCAAAATCACCAATTTCTGACCGCATGGCCGAGATTTTAGGCCGATTACTCGAAGAATTCGATGTATGTGTGATTTCTGGTGCTCGGTTTGAACAGTTTGAAACGCAAATTATTGGTCAGGCTGATTTTAGCCCAATGCACTTGCGTCGGCTTCACTTAATGCCAACTTGCGGCACGCGCTATTACCGCTTCAACGAGGCGCACAAGGGATGGGAGCTGCAATATGCCGAAGACCTTACGGCCGACGAAAAGGCGAAGATTAGCGCGGCGCTCGAGGCTGCTGCAAAAGAGCTTGGCTACTGGGAAGAAAACCCAGCTGGCGACATTATTGAAGACCGCGAAAGCCAGATTACGTTTTCGGCGTTGGGCCAACAGGCAAAACCTGAAGATAAATACGCCTGGGACGCTGATGGCGTAAAGAAGGCGACCTTGCGTGACCATGTGGCGAAGCAGCTGCCTGAGTTTGAGGTTCGTGCTGGCGGTACAACATCGATCGACATTACCAAGCCGGGTATCGATAAAGCGTATGGCATGCAAAAGCTTGTTGATATGCTCGACATTTCCCGCGACGATATTTTGTACTTTGGCGACAGCCTAAAAGAAGGTGGCAATGACTACCCGGTAAAAGCCATGGGAATCGATTCACTCGAGGTGAGCGAGTGGGAAGATACTGCAGCAAGGCTCGAGACTATTTTGGCGGTGATTAAGTAGCCCTTAAAAGCCTTTAGAAATGAAAACGCCCCCACACGGAGGGCGTTTTCTTGTGAAACGGCTTCCTCTTAGGTGGGGGCTTGGTCCTGTGTCAGTCGGGCTTCGAGCTCGGCGTGAAAAATGAATAGGTTTACACGCGGGGCGATGCTAGCGACTTTTATGATGCACGTCAGCGCAGCGGCAACAGCGGGGTAGGCGACAACGGCCGGAATGAACTCCGGAGGGTTCCAGATAAACCAGCGCATCAGTTGCCAGGCTAGTGCGGCCAGAATGACTTGGTGTACGAAAAGGACGCGCGTGGCTTCTTTGGCGGCTTTTCCCGACAAGTTTCGGTCGACTATGTAGTTGCTCACGCCAGCTTGGGCACCGATGTAGATAATCGTCGCCCAAAAGAGGACGTCGAAGCAGGCGGAGAGCATCTCAACTGCTATTACCATGGTAATATTCATGGAACCTCTTTCGAGAAACGGACAAGGACAATCACAAAGTGATTAATAATACTATATAACTAAATTACGTAAAAAGCAAATTATGGGCGAGGGGAGCGGGGAGTGTTGTCTTGTACAATTTTGCGCATTTTGGTGGCAAATAAGCCTTTGTCGAACCGTTTTGCTTTGCGGTGTAAGGTGGCTGGTAAGAATGCTCGTGGATCCTCTGCTAAGGCCTCGAATTTAATAAGTGCGCCAACCAGGCTTTCGACGGTTTGTTCTTCAAAGAAAACACCCGTTTCGCCGTCTTGTACAATGTCGAGTGCCCCGCCTTTTTTATAGGCAACTACCGGAGTTCCGGCAGCCAAAGCTTCAACGGCAGAAATACCGAAATCTTCTTCGTTAGGGAACAAAAATGCCTTAGAGGTTTGGGCGAGTTTCACTAATGCAGCGTCACTAATTCGCCCAACGAATTTCACGGTTGGGCCAGCCAGTTTTTTAAGGCGGTCGGTGTCGGGGCCGGTTCCGGCAATGGTAAGCTGCGCGCCAAGCTGGTTTGCGGCTTTAATAGCTAAATCGAAGCGTTTGTAGGGAACATGGCGCCCCCAAATAACATAGCCACTCCGCTCCCCTTTTGGCGGTGGCGTAAACTTGGCAACCTCAACCGGCGGGTGAATAACGGTGCTTGGTTTGTTGTAGTATTCCTTAATGCGCTCCTGAGTAACGGTAGAGTTGGCGATAAAGACGTCGATGTCTTCGGCTGATTCGAGGTCTCGTTTGCGCATGGCTTTTACAAAAGCGGGGATAAACGGGCGAATAAATGGGGTAAGTGGTCCAAAGTTAAATTCTTTACGGAACTCTTCGTAGTGGCTCCAGTAATAGCGTGGCGGGGTGTGCACGTAGGCAATGTGCACTTGCCCTTTGCGGGTTTTGCGCACACTCTTTGCCTCGGCGCTGGAACTGCTAATGATAATATCGAACTCTGATAGGTCGAGCTCACGAAAAGCCTGCGCACGCAGCACCGGCCATAATACGTGTTTGTAGCGGAGCTTTTTTGGAAGGCTTTCTTGCAGTTTGGTGGTGCGAACATCGATGTGTTTAAAGGCCTGCATCTTTTCGGCGTCGTACACCGAAGTATAAATAGGTGCATTAGGGAAGAGTTTGTGGATTTCTAATAAAAGCGGTTCGGCGCCACCCATGTTGGTGAGCCAGTCGTGGACAAGGGCGACTTTGGGAGCTTTTTGAGCCTGCGCCATTTTATTTAGCGCCCTTCCCTTTCACGACTACCCACACAGTCTTAAAGAGGATTTTAATATCGAGCCAAAAGGTCCAGTTTTGTGCGTAAAAGAGCTCGAGTTCAATACGGTCGTCAAAACTGAGTTCGCTACGGCCAGATACCTGCCACAAGCCGGTCATGCCAGATTTTACACTGTGCAGTAGTGAGGTGCGGCCCTTAGCCATTTTTACTTCTTGCGGCAAGATAGGGCGCGGGCCTACGAGGCTAATGTCACCCTTAAATACGTTAAAGATTTGCGGGAGTTCGTCGATAGAGGTTTTACGAAGCCAGTTGCCGAATGGAGTAATGCGTGGATCTTTTTCGACTTTGCGGTTTTTCTCGTATTCGTCGGCAAGGTCTTCGCGGCCCATGGCGCGGAATTCTTCGGCGGCATCTTTACTGCCATACTGGGCGCCCATGCTGCGGAACTTTATAAGACCAATAGGCTGCGAGAAGCGGCTCAGGCGCTTACTGACGTAAAAGGCTGGTCCTGGGTCGGCGACTTTTTTAATGATCCAAATAATAAGCAGGAACGGTGACAATGCGATGATGGCAAGCAGGCTGGCGGCAAAGTCGAAAATGCGCTTGAGAATGGCACCCCAGCCAACCAGTGGTGTTTGGTAGACGGTAATCATTGGATAGCCAACGAAAACGTCGACGGTGTTTTTGCCTGAATAGAATTCTGATTCGCCTGGAATAAAGCTGTATTCGATATGGTTGGCTTGCGATGCGCCAAGAATACGTTGGTTGCGCTCGGCGTTTTCGTAGAGGTCGGTTTGGATAATGGTGGTAATGCCGAGCTCTTCGATTTTACGAATCGCGGCTTCGGGCGTGGTGAAATAAATTGCGGTAGAGCCTGTTGGAATAATGCGCTTAGGGCCGGCTAGGGCAACCACAGCGTGGCCGCTTTTATGGGTGTCGGCCAGCATAGTAGCGATATCTTTAGTGGTGTTAGTAGAGCCAATAATCAAGACGCGGCGAACGCCCTTACCATAGCGGTAGCTCATGGTGCGAATGAAGCGCATGACTTCGCGTTCGAGTATGACCAAAATGAACGAAGCGGCCAGGGCATACACGGCAACCAGGCGGGCAGGGAAGAATTCTTTTTCGCTGGCGTATTCCCAGCCAATAACCAGCAAGATGCCAATAAATGAGCCAATAGCGATCTTTGACCATTCAATCAGGCGGCGGTTGTAGGTTTTTGGTTGGTACAGGCCAAGGAGCGCAAAAATACCGATCCATAGCGGAACAATTAATAGGAAGGCAAACAAGAAATCATAGGCGTAAATGTTATGGAGTAATGGGCGAGGGTCGTATTGAACGCGAGCAACATAGGCCAGCACAAAGGCAGCAATAAGGACCAGTGCGTCAACCAGCATGAGTATGAAGCTATAGAGCTTGGAATTTCGACGGGTCATAAGTAGTGCCATTATATCATTTTCTGGGGTAAACTAGGGGATATGAGTGCAAATACATCTTTTTTGGATAAAGTTTTCATAACGCTACTGCTAGTGGTGTTTGGCGGAATTGTGCTTCATGCACCGCTAGCTGTGGGGTTTTCTACCCTTTGGCCTGATTATTCATTGGTAATTAAATCGTGGAAAGAGATCCTACTAGGAGCTGCCTTGCTGCTTGCGGCGGTTATTTTGACGGTGCGAAAGCAGTGGGCGGTCGTGCAGTCGAAGATCATCGCTATTATTATATTGTTTGCGGCGCTCAACTTACTGCTTATCCCCGCTTACTTTAACGGGTTTGAGGCAACTATAGCGGCGTTATTTATTAACCTACGGTACCTGCTTTTCTTTGTGCTGGTGTATGTAGCGATCCGTTTGTACCCGCAGTACTATCGCCTATTTTTGAATGTATTTGTAACCGGTGCATTGGTGGTAATAGGGTTTGCGGTATTGCAATTAACCGTGTTGCCGCACGATGTACTGAAATACATTGGCTACGGGGAATCGACGATTATGCCGTTCCTAACGGTCGACCAAAATATGGATTACGTTCGCATTAACAGTACGCTGAGGGGCCCGAACCCATTAGGTGTGTATGCGGTGATTGCTATTGCGGTTGCTTTGGCGGCGTGGCTGTGGGCTCCGCGAAAACTGACGAAGTTTCAATTAGTCTTAGTAGGTATTTTGGGCATTGGCGGAGCGTTGGCCTTATGGGCAAGCTATTCACGCAGCGCAGCACTGGCTGGCATAGCTGCAGTGGGGATTATTGTACTGGTCGCGTATGGTCGCAAAATCTCGAAGGCCGTATGGGTTGCGCTGTTTGTGGCGGCTTTGGTTGTTGGCGGAAGTTTAGTGGTACTTAAAGATACGCAGTTTGTTTCGCAGGTTATTTTGCACGAAGATCCACACGAGGGCAACGATGTGAACTCAAACGACGGCCACGCGGAGTCGTTGATAGACGGCACGCGCCGCATGTTGCAACAACCGCTTGGTGCCGGAATTGGCAGTACTGGCTCGGCTTCGCTACTAAGCGACAAGACGGTGATTATTGAAAACCAGTATCTGTTTATTGCTCACGAAACCGGCTGGGTAGGGTTGGTAATGTTCTTGTACGTGAATTATTTGGTGCTTCACGGGTTATGGCAACGACGCAAGCAATGGCTGGCATTGGCAGTGTTTGCTTCGGGAGTTGGTATTGCGATTGCTGGCCTGGTGCTGCCGGTATGGGTCGACGACACCGTTTCGATTATTTGGTGGGGCTTAGCAGCGGTATGCTTGGCGCTGCCGATTATGAAGACCGCGAAAGTGGGCTCTAAAAAAGGGAAACAGGCATGACCGAACGTTCTACAAAAAAGCAGCAGGAGCTTTTAACCTTTGTTGACGCATTTATTAAAGAGCACGGCTACGGCCCAAGTTACCGCGAGGTAATGAGCGGAATGGGGTATAAATCGGTTTCAACAGTGGCGATTCACATTGATGGGCTGATTGCAAAAGGGTACTTGCGAAAACGTGACCATTCGGCGCGGTCATTAGAGGTTGTTTCTTCAGACTATAAACCCGGAGCTGGCCCAGCAGTAACAAAACACGGTGCCGCCAAAGAAAAGTGGCTCGTAGACGCGGTAGAGGAGCGGTTTAATGTATACGACGCCTCCCCTAGTCCGCAATTACTCGACGAACTGTATGTATTAGTAGGTGCCTTAAAAGTGCTGGGCTTTAGCGGGGCGTACGAAGCAATGCGCACAAAGCTCGCCCAGAAGATTCAGCGGTAGGCGTATGGCGGGCGCGAGGGTAACACCAAAGGCTGTATCGCAAAAGAAGTTGCACTGGTTTCGTATAGGGAGTGCCGCGGTGGTGCTGTTGGCGATCGTAGCGTTTGTAGCCTACGACATATGGGTGGTAGAGCAAAAAACACAGCAGGTATTAGGTGCACCCGGCATTATAAGTAGTGAAACGCCAACCGGCGAAAAGGCGGTAGAGGGTTCTGAGCGGGCCCCAGTCTCGCCCGATGCTTTGGCGAACTATACAGTAGCAGCCGATGCGCCGCGAGCACTATATATTGATGAGTTGAATATTGCCGCTCGCGTGCAACCAATGGGCGTGCATAGCGACAAAAGCATTCAGGCTCCAAGGAACGTGAATGATAGCGGGTGGTATATCGGCAGTTCGAAACCCGGGCAGGTGGGGGCGATGTTTATTGACGGTCACGCCTCAGCCGACGGGCGATTGGGGCTGTTTAAGGAGCTTGATACGTTAACAGTGGGTGACACAATACAGGTTGAAAAAGGTGATGGCACTCGCTTTACCTACAAAGTGGTTCATACCGAAACTGTGTCGGTGGATGAAGTCGATATGCGACATGTGCTGGCTCCGTACGAGGGTGTTGAAAAGGGCTTGAACGTGATGACGTGTGTTGGCGTATGGCTAGAAGATAGGGAAACGCTCGACAGCCGTGTGATCGTCTACACCCAACAAGTTGAGATTTGATATACTAAGTATAAGTAGTAAGGAACATAAAGAGTTTAAAAGTGAAAGACGATTTTAAGGTACAACGCGTTGCTGCACCATCTACAACGCCGCCAACAAGGGCGGTGGAATATCGTGCCGCTCCACGACGTGTCGCAGTGCCCGGGCGCGACGTTGCTCCGACACGGCGAGCGGCTGGTGCTGTTGTTCCTGCGGCTACCCCTTTGGCGTCTTCGTCCGTAGCGCCAGCTTCTGCGACTACGAGGCCGGAAGCTCCTGTGGCAGAGACCACTGCTGAAGTTCGCGCCGCAACCACTGCCGAAATATCTGCAAAAGTAGAAGAGGCGATTGCGAAAACCAAGGCTGCAAATGCCAAAAAGAAGAAAAAGAATCGGGCTCGCCCATTGGTTGGCGGTTTCTTTGCCTTGGCGATTTTAGGTGTTACAGGATATGTTGCTTTTGATACCTGGATTTCAAATAACGTTGTTGAGAAGACAACGGCAAGTACCGCTGCGGCAGTGCAAGGACAATCTACTTCACTTGAAGGGTCTGATGAAAACGTTGTATCTACCAGTGCAATCGAATCATACGTCGTAGCCGCCGATATGCCACGGGTCCTGACGATCGATTCTATTGATGTTCGCGCTCGCATTTTACAAATGGGTGTGACAGCGAGTAGTGCGATTCAGGCACCAATTAATATCTTTGACAGCGGTTGGTATACCGGAAGCGCCAAGCCGGGCACGCCGGGTATCTCGTTTATTGATGCGCACGCCAGCGGAGCGACGCGCGAGGGATTATTTGCCTACCTTGATACGTTGAAGGCAGGTAATATTATTACTGTTGAGCGCGGCGACGGCACCGTATTAAAATACGCGGTCAGGAAGCTTGAAACCAAGAAATTATCTGACATCAACATGAGCCAAGTGTTAAGCCCGCAAGACGGTATTACAGAAGGGCTGACTCTTATGACCTGTACTGGTAAATGGATGGCCGACGAAAAAACGTACGACCAACGCGCAATCGTGTACGCCGAACGTATTTAGCTGTGTAAAACCTAAGCATAGGCGGGTTGACATCATTCTTGGTACTTCGTACTATTAGGGCATACATCATAAAAATAAAAAGGATATCTAATATGATAAAAGCACAAAGAGTGAAGTACGCTCTCATGGCACCAGCCTTTATTGTTGCGACTGTTGTGGCGCAAATTGGCTTTACGGCATCTGTATCAGCAGCCCCAGTAAGTTGGGACGGCGGCGGAAGCGACGGTCTATTCTCGACAGCAGCAAACTGGAGCAACGATACTGTTCCATCAAACGGCGACAACCTCGTCTTTAGCGCAACAGGTGTTGCGAACGACCCAGTTGTATTTAATAACGACATCGTTGGCCTCTCGGTAAGCGGTATTTCACTTATTGGTACAGCAACCGGATATGGACAAATCTCTATTACTGGTAACGAAATCGCTGTTGCCGGTGCAATTGAAAGTACCGCAACGAACGACGGATACACAAAAGACCTCACAATCGCCGCTCCTATTCAGCTTACTGGCGACGCAACCGTTAACGGTGTGAGCTTTACTGGTGCAGTTAACACTGGCGCACATAACCTATCGCTTGTGGCTGACCAAGACGTTTGTGGGCTTCAAACCGGAGTTCTTTCTGGTACAGGTGTTGTTACTATCACCGGTGCACAGTACGCGAACTACTCAACACCAAACGGGGGCACTTCAAGCTTCGACGGTCAGATTAACGTTAACTCGGGTACATTGTACGTACGCGGTGGCAACGCATTTAGCGGTGCAGTTGACCTTCGCACAAGCGGTACTGGTGTTATCGCTCTCGTATCGGGCTCTGACGCAACCTTCGACGTAGGTCTTAACCTTTCGGGTACGGGTGAAATTCGCGCGAGCCAAAACGGCGGCGGCTGTGGCGGTTCAACTCCACAAGAAGTATATGACGCAACGGTAACTGGCCCTGTAACACTCGGCAGTAACTACAAGTTTAGCGGCGAAAACAACCTGATTCTTACAGGTACTTACACAACAAACGGTCATGCACTTACAACAGCTGCTGGAAGCGCAGGGGCAGTTACAACCCCTGAAGGAACTAGTGAAGTACCTGCAACCGAAGCTGTATATAACGAAGATCGACCAACCAGCTATGAGAGCGTAGGAAACAAAGTTACCGCGACCCTTAACGGTACGCGCGGCGGTGTATACGTACAAGCTGGCGGGTTCCTAAAGGGTACTGGCACGACAAACACTCTTACCAACGACGGTGTCGTGAACCCAGGCAATAGCCCAGGCGCATTGACAGTCCTTGACTACTACAGCCAAAGTGGTACCTACCAAGTTGAAATCCAGAACAAAGACGCCTACGACCAACTTCGTGTGGGTGAGAATACAACCGGCACTGCAGTGCAGCTTAACGCAAGTGCTGAGCTCGATGTAAGCCTGTTTGGCGACTGGGCAGTGAACGCCGGTGATACATTTACGATCATCGATAACCGCAGCAGCGGCGCGGTTACAGGTACCTTTGCTGGCCTTGCTGAAGGCGCACAGTTTAGCGTAGACGGCGTTACTTTCACTATTAGCTACGTAGGTGGCGACGGCAACGACGTTGTCCTTACTGCACAAAACACTGTAACCGCACCAAACACTGGTGTGTTGCAGGCAGTAAAGCAAAACCCAGCAATTGTTGCGGTACTCGGTGTAGTATCTGCAGCAGCCGTGCTTGGCCTTGCACTCCGACGCAAGAACGAACGATAGTTTAGAGCCTTTAATGAAAGAGTCCCGTTATCGCGGGACTCTTTTTGTTGCTTGGCGACCAGTTGCTTGACGGGACGTGTGGAATTCCGGGCCGCTAACCTATACTGGCGGGCGGAAAAATTAACCACCGCCCACCCCTTGACCAACACCCGCCTTAAAGGGTATAATAACCAAGCAATATTCCGGCGTAGCTCAGCGGTAGAGCAGGTCGCTGTTAACGACAAGGTCGCTGGTTCGAACCCAGCCGCCGGAGCCAAGATGAATTTAGGTCAACAATTGACGTTGATTCGTTAGGTAAAGCAAGCACTCCAACAGGGGTGTTTTTGCTTTTTAGGACGTCGTTATTTACGGTTCTAACCATTTCCAAAGCCAGTTTCTCGCGTTCGTTCATTTCTTCAAGTGGAATGAAGTATTTATTAGGGGTGAACTGTATGGTTCTATCCAAAATTTCCATCTTTTCACCAAGCTTAACCACAACTGATCGTTTCTTCTCTAAATTGTCGCCGTCAAAGTCCTCCTTTGCGTAGCGAGCAAAGGTAAATGTTTCGTCGGCTACAGCTCGCCAATCGCGAGCCTTACGTTCTGCTTTATTACGACCGTCCTGTAATGCTTCCAGCTCGTCCTCAAGCGTCTGAAGCTCTGCGAAATACCAAGAGTCGTCATCGGCCTCACCGCTATACCGCATACGGCGTAAGTTGGCTATAGACTGTTTCTTCTTTTCAATAGCCTTGTCATGTGCGAAGGCTACAGCCTGGTCTTTGGCTGCCACTTCGTCTTCCTCTTGGGCGAGTGCTTCAATGGCAAGTTCATAGAATTCAGGCCGGATAGTGAACTTACTCAGTCTTTCCTTTATTTGCTCCATCAGTTCGTCCTCGTTAACGTGACGCTTGGGTTGTCCACATTCCTGTAGCTTATTCTTGCCAGTGCAGTGATAGTAGATATATGCTTTCTGTTCACCAGTGGACTTAATAGTTTTGTGTTTCTTTTCTGCGGTAATCGCGAAACCACACTCGCCACACTTGAATAGGTTGCGAAGTTGGAAGTTATACGTTTTGTCTTTAGGGCGTGTTGTATGGGTCGGGTCAATTATCTGCTGCACTTTCTCGAACTCTTCATCTGTAATCATAGCTGGGTGATTGCCAGGGTATACTTCACCATTAAACAGAACCTTTCCGGTATAAAATCGGTTTTTGAATATGGCACACAGGGTCGAATAGGCAATAGGCTTGCCGCCGGTTTTGCCTCGAACCGGCGTGATAATGTTTAGCTCATTGTCAGCCACTTGTACCAACTGAGCCACTGAATAGGTGCCAGTTAGCATCTTGTCCCATAGCACTCGAACAAGGGCGAAACGGTCGGGGTCTGCAATAATAATTTTTTCGAGTCGGTCATTTAGGTATCCCACCGGGGGCACACCTGGCTTGTCGCCTTTCTCAGCTTTAGAGCGCATACCACGCTTAGTATTGACTGCGAGCTCGCGGATATATTGGTTGGACATACCAGCCTCAACACTAAATACAATGGCGTTATCTTCAGGAAAATAGCTCTTCTCCATCGTTTGAATGTGTTGCAACTTACCGTCCTGCAAAAGTTGTTGAATACGGCCGCTATCGGCAGGGTTACGCGACAGACGATCTAATTTCCAGCAAATAACACCATCAATCTTGCCATCTTCAATCTCATTCATCAGGGCTTTAAATTTAGGGCGAGCATCAGGTCGCTTTGCCGACTGGCTTTCGCTAATTGGCTCACCGACAATATGCAAGCCCTCACGTTGGGCTATCTCTGTCATGTACTTAATCTGGTCGTCTAATGACTGTACTTGCTTGTCCTCTGTGTCTGTGGACTTGCGAGCGTATAGCCTGTAGCGTAGGTACTTCAGTTCACGTTTATTCATGATTTATCTCCAATCAAAATGGACGGCTGGTTGTTGACACAGTCCATAGCGCAAAGCCATTTCCTGATACCAGCCGCCCATTTTGGGTCGGGAAATAAAAACACTCTGCGCGTGTTTATGGATTGTGTCAACATTATCATTATAGCATTTTATGGCCATGATTACAATAATTTACCTCTGTTATTTATCTATTACCGACGACACCGACGTACTGTCGCCAGCGTTCGTTTGACCGTTATCTGGTGCGTCATTATCGTCAGTAATGACGGTAGGTTTGGTTATTATAATCAGTCTATCCTTACTGCGTGAGCGTTCAAGTTCAACACCTTTGGCGATTAAGTTGGGCGCAATAGAGGTAAGCGCTCTACCTAGGCGAGCTGCATCTTTTGGCCAGCCTCGACTCTGGCTAATCTGAAGTTTAAATGCGACGATATTGAGTAAATTGTAGAGTTCAGCTGGAGTGCCCTGCCATGTATTACGGTCGGACATGAATTCTATAATGGTTTGCGCAACTGGGTTAGCTTCAATTGCCTCATCGTGTTGAATAGTGATGTTGGCGTTGTATGCCTCGATGAACTTCTCACCGCTGAAGCCCGACGCTTCAGCTATCGCATAGCCCCAACGCGCAAAGTCAGCCATTCGAGGTAACTTGTTTAATTTAACCGTCGGATATATAGCTAGAGTTTTAGCCAAGGTATCGAAGATTGCACCGAGGATTAGTGGTCGGTCATTTTCAAAATCTACCCAAAACACCTGTGCCTCTTTGCGATTTTCTGGACTTATTCTTTCGAGGTTCAAAAGTATAGAACGGTCGAGTAGGTCGGACTTATAGACAACTTGGTTGATACCGTTTAGTGCAATTGTCTTTTGGAAGCGGTAAATAACGTCATCATCGTCTGTATATAGCTCGCGCTTACTAAAGCTGTCGCCAGTTGCCGCTCTCGCCAAAGCATCCGAGAACCACTCCTGCATTGTTGACAGATTGTCATAAAACATGAACGAGTGATGACTGATTGTCTGTACAAAACTTTCGATGTTTTTTGGGGCTGACAGCCCACCTAATTCTGAAGGGTCAATCAACTCTTTCATAACCTTCATTGGAGTTGTTTTGCCCGCACCTTGCGTACCGTGCAAAATTAGCAGTGGGTGAGGGTAGTCGGGTATGAATGCAGCAACTACGTATACGAGAAAAAGTAGCTGGTCTGATTCATTTTTGATGTTAATGTATTCAAGAAGTAGTTTTAGACTACCGCCCGATAAGGGCCGAACCTGTTTCTTCTGGTGAGGGAAACGCTTAAATATTAGTGGTATGTCGTAGGGCATATCCCATCCATCTTTTGTGATACGTACTGCACCTTCGCCAAGGTCATACCATAATCCATTGTTGATATGAACACTGCGAACACTTAGCGGATGTCGCGATCCTTCAAAGTATGCTTTAGCGGACAATGATTGTAAAACGCGATTGATGGTATCAGTAGAAGGTAGAATTCTTAGATTATTATATGCAAAGTTAACTAGCCATAACTTGGTTACCTTAGAACTAATCTTTGTAACGCTACTACCTTCACCGTAATGGGCGATATATGTGTCATTGTACTGGTCATGGAATAGCACGGCGCCACTATCTTGAATAGCGATTAGTAACGTTAGTACGGCGGACGTGCGGTTATCGGTTTTTGTTTCAACTTCGCCATTGTTACCATCTCGGTTTTTAATAGGCGCATCTTCTTCTTTGCTGGTATTAGTATTTTCATTCTTCATTTTCATTCTCCTTGGTTTTATGCGTTTGAGTAATTCTTATGAGTTCAGCTAGACTCAGTAGTTCGGACTCAGCCTCTTCAGGCGAAATGGCTATGCCAAATGTCTTTAGGTGTTGTCTTTGAAATTCCATAATTAATCCCGAGCTGAGTCGCATAGCTAATTCTCGCTATAAATTCGAGCCTTGAGCATCTTGGTATTATCAAAAAAAGTACGCGCCTTAACTTCTAGTGTGTCTGCGTAGTAGCTTTCTATTGCCTTATCTAAATCTACTGTTTCTTCAAAGACAAAGTGCATACGACCATTTGCATCTTTGTGTGTGAAAACAATCTCAAAGTGATGAGTTACTAAGGCAGCAACAACTCCTAAATCGCGAATACTGACTGTGCGTGACTCTTCGTCCATCGATTTTCATCCTTAAATAAGTAATACCCTTGATATTACTCAAGGGTATTCATTCACTATTCAGTGAAAATTCTGTGGATTAGGTTGATGAAGGAATTTTTAGTATCCAGCCTCGGCCTGACACGTTTGTAATGTAGCTGTTGTTGCTCGTATGGGTTGCTTCGTTAAGTTTCTTGCGAGTTCGCGCGATCAACTTACTGAGCGTGGTATGAATGTCGCGATAGGTACTTGGATCGTCAAAGACGTTTGCGTATGGATCGGTGAAGTTATCTTCAGTTCTCAGCTCTCCAGGACGGCGTAAGAAGACACGCATAACGTCAGTCTCTTGTCTGGTGAAAGGTATCATTACACCCTTGTAGCTGATCGTACCGTCGCGTGCTGCTAGCAAATCACCGTACTCAAGTTCTTCTGGGTCTTCGTCGCTAATCGGTTCAGACGAGTTGACCTCCAACTCTAGCCAGCGTCGAAGCTTATGATTAGTCAGCTCAATGCTCACAAAGGGTTGTCCGCGGTTAATTAGGTCGTAGTCCATTTGCCTAATGCTGTATTGACCGGTAACTAAGTGGGGTGCGAGGACTGTTTCCCAGAATGGCGGTGGGTAATTATAAAAATTAGTCGTATTATCACCGTAAAGATCAACTGCGTTAATATGAGGTATGGATTGGCGCGTGAAAGACTTTACAAGTGCAGACGTGAGCCTCCGATATTGATGTGTGTGGTCGTCTGGTTTATGTGCAGAGTTGGTTGAAAGCTTGTCGGCATACCAGTTTTCAAGATACTGAGTTAAGTCATCAGTAACTTCCTGGTTGTTAATGAAAGTAATCATGAAGCCACGAGGGGATGAACGAAAATTTGATTCATCGTCCGGATTGAGGTCTCGATCTGCGTGCACAACTAGTAGGGGTATTTCTTTGAATTCGATATAGCCAGCCTTTTTGTAGCTATAGAGCTTGCGTGCTAATTCTTCATCGGTTTTGCTATCAAAGAAGTACCATTTTTCGTCCAAAGTTATCGGAACGTTCAGGAGTTTCTCTGGAAACAAGGATAGAGTGCCCATTAAAAACACATTTTGTTGTGGCCAGTACATATTCATATCCATCGTTAAGTCTATTTTCCGATATAACGACGGTAATCACAAGCATAGGCGTTCAACTGCCTTCTATACGAAATGCGCGGTATCGATTATAATAAATGGTGTTTCCACTTGTGTTTAAATGAGGTAAGATCGTAATATGAATGACCCAGTCATCAGGGAAGCCCTATTGGACTTTCTGACAAGAACAAAAAACGATCCAAACACAATCCTTGTATCTGAAATGGGCTTGAGCGAAGGCAAAGCTATTATTGATGTAGCTATGATTAATGGACTCATGTACGGTTACGAAATAAAAAGTGATGTTGATACACTGTACCGCCTAGACAGACAGATCGAAACATATAAGAATTACTTTCAAAAACTCACAATCGTTACTACAAAATCGCATCTTGCGAAGGTGCGTCAGAAGTGCCCTCAATGGGTTGGCATTATGTTGGCTTATGAAGAGGATGGTGTGGTGCGCATACGTCAGCTTAGACAAGCAAAACTAAACAAACGAACAAAAAAGCAAGAAATAACTTCGTTGATGTGGAGGGATGAGGCGAAAGCTGCTCTTCAGGCAAGGGGAGTGAAAGGCTTATCAAGTAAACCTCGTGCTCAACTTTGGCTTCAAATTGCCGATCTTTGCGATGAGGCAGAGCTGATCGCCTTAGTAAAAGAAACTATGCGCTCTCGAAGAGCTTGGCAAGTAGTTGGATAGTTAGATCAATATGTTGGCTGTTGCCTACTTGTCGCCACTGAGCTAGACTTCCTTTTGGTTTACCGTTTTCATCTGGATTTGCGCAATCGTTAATAAAATTATCGCCCCATGAAAGGTCTGCACCGTGGTAGTGCTTTGACTCAATAATCTTTTGTGAGAGATCGTGAAATTGACTGTAGCCCTTAGCGCCCGCTCCGGTTAATGCCTCACCTTTGAGAAGGAACCAGTCGTCAGAGGTAGTATAGCGAATTGATCCTGCTATTTTCATGAAGCGTGGATCGATGTCGTCAAATACCTCCGGGTGAGCAACGCTGTAGTCAGAATAGATAGGCAGTCGAGCCAGCTTCTTTGTCTTTGCAAGTTTTGACCACCCTTGCCACTCGCCACGTGGCAATAAAAGCTCGGTGTTCTTTGCCATAACACCACCTATGGTTTTAGGAAATGATGACGAAGTAATAGCTATGTTGCGCCACGTTTCTACGTAAGGTGTTTCCGCAAGAATCATGCGATATGCAAGGTATACCGCCTCTCCACCGTCTTTGTATACGCTACCAAAGTCGATGATAAGGTCCACATCTTCTGGAGCTAGGCCAACTTCTCCCAAAAAGGTGTCGTAGTCCGCCTTAGTAACCACCTCATCTGGATTGTAAGCAACGCGTAGGCAAAACCCTCGTCCAGTTGCTGTAAAAGATTCTACAATAGCCTTGTTATAAGCAGGCGTGTAACTAGTTGAAATTACAGGGATAAAATCCAATTTTTTATCCTTGAGCGATTCAACTAAAGTGTCTACGAGTTTAACCTCGGTTTTACCGTCCTCTTCTTCATCACCGCCGCTAATAAGCTGGTCGTTGTAGGCATCAAGGAAGAAGGGCTGGTTTTCCCAGGTTTTTTCAATCATTGAAGTTACTCTATCAAGAAGTTTTTTCGGGGTTTCCGCTGACTTGTCTTCAACGAAATCCCATTTTGCTCGCGGAACCTCTAGAAGTGGGATGACACTTCCTTTAGGGGACTTCAAGACGCTAAGCGCGGACAATTCGCCGCTCTTTGCTTTTAAGATAGGTATGTAGGTTGTTTTTGAATCGTAGGTACTCATATTTTCTCGCTAACCAATTCCAAATATACTTTTAATGTAATCGCCAATCGCAAGGCCACGGAAGACAACAAGCAATACTATGAGCATGTAGACAAGCCTAAATAGGAAGTCTAATAAAAAAATAGCCTTCCAAGCCTTGGGGTGATTCGCTCGAAAGTCTTGTGTGCAGTTTTCGAGCGTCTTTTTACTGCCATTAGAGTGAAAGAGGTAGATTTGTACCAGTGATAGTGTTGGTGCAAGAAATACACTTTCAAGGAGTTTAAGTAAGTCAGGCTCTCGCTGCTGAATATCATCGTTCGAGTTTGTTTTAACCGGACGTGGCTGTTCGGCAAGACCAATTCTTTTTTGTGTTTTTTTGTCGGACACTGCTTATTCACCCGCGCTTTCAAGGGTTTCAATACCCATACTTTTGAGTTTATTGTCCATTGCAGCTTCGGATACTCCAAATTGTTCAGCAAGCTCGCTAAGACTTAATTTCTTATCGTAAAGCGTTCGCACCATATCATCAGGCATAAGAATTGCGGCGGCAATCATATTCGCTTGACGCTCAATTTGATAAGCTCCATCCTCAATTTCCTCAGTTCGCTTCATAAGCGAGTAATCCTTAATGACTTCATTCTGATTTTCAAAATGAACTACCGCCTGAATTGAGTCCTTATCTACGGCGAAGAAGTGTCCAAGTTCGTGGGCAATGGTGAAGCGTTTACGATTGATAGGATGATCTTCGTTGACAACGATAAACCACTGTTCATTCTCTTTATATATCGCTCCGCTTTGGTTCTCGTCCTCGAATCTGCCTTCGAGGAGTTCTATGCTATTAGCCGAGCACACGGCATCAAGATCAAGAAGTGTGTGCTTGTAGTAGCCTGTCACTTCTTGTTTTACCTCTCCGATAATCCTTTGAGTCTCTCGATCCAAGAGTTTTTGGGCATTTGACATATATACATTATAGCGCATTTACTACCTTTAGATAAGGGGTGTGAAAAATAAATACCATAAAGAACCTCGTAGTCAAGGTCTGCTAGATGATATACTTACAAGGTCTTACTTTCATAACGAACCGAATACGCATTTTTATGTGGTTCGCCGGTCAAAAACGGCACCGCATAAGCATTTCGGCGAAAGTCGGTTTGTGAATGGAAGTAAGACACCTTGCGGTGTCGTTTTTAATAGAAAGGAGTATTATGGCAATTTTAACAGGTTTATTATTGGTTGGAGTATTATTTTCATTTGTAGCGTTGCTATTCCGACGCACGAAGCAGAATCTAATTACGTTTATTGTCGCATTGATATTGCTAGTTATTGCAGCTGCCGTCACGGGTAGCGCAGGTTAGTGGTGGGATATGAAAAAACATAAGCAATCATCTTTTGACATTGACACCGTCGGCCCTATTGTGGGCGTGATCATATTTATCGGTATCCCTTTCATGATGCTTTTTTGGTATCAAAGCACGCACAGCGATAATTCGGATAAAAATTTTTCAGAAAGCCAAGAATACATAGATTGGGAGGCTGAACAAAGAGCCGATCAGCCTGTTGATTATAATGGTGACGGTACTATTACTCGTGATGAGGCTGAAGATAACCCAGATATTTCTGAACCCTATAGCTGTACAAGCGACTGCTCGGGTCATTAGGCTGGTTACGAATGGGCTCAAGTAAATAGCATTTGCGATTCTAGTTATTCTGTTGGTAAGTCGCAGTCCTTCAATGAAGGCGTGCAGGCATGGTCTTCAATCGGCTGCTAAAATAATCATAAGTTAATATTTAACCTTACCAGTCAGTAACGCCAATGTCATCACTGTGTTGTTTTTGAATAAAAATGGCTCAGAGAAAAAGTGAGTATATATAAAAGCTACTCTTGGGTAGCGAGCATACCAACCCCCCTCTAGATAAAAAATCATCAATTATAAAAATGAGTCTTCTCTGTTATTTCGTCACGCCCATAATTAAATAGTTTATTTTTACCCAAAAATCATTGGTTTATAATTGTTTTAATGAATAGTAAATGAGGACAAATAAGATGCCGCACATAAAAGGCTTTGACGAAATTGAGACAGAAATTACTCGCCACCCTGGAAAGGTAGCTCTTGATGAGTGGGCAAATTTAAGCCGAATTTTTATTGATATTTATCAGAGAAATCGAAATGAACTCATTAATATGCTTGAAGAGCCATCGAGGAACGACGAGCTTTCAATAGAGTTATTTCAGAATGTCAGGCCGCCTGTAATTAAGAATGCATATACAAATGAAGTCTTGCGGTGCATATTTAATTATTTATCGAGCCTCAGTTCATTAGTCGATACAGGACTACGCCTAACAGGCAAGTATTCAGAGGCTCAGCTTATTGAATATAACAAGCACAAAGATGTATTAGTCAGCTCAAACATTAACGCCTTCTTCGGTAAATTACGCAACTACATTCAACATTACGGTATACCTCCCTTAGGGTGGGCAATACAGTTGAATAATGACATGCCAGATGACTGTAAATACTATTTATCAAGGGAAAAATTGCTTGAGTGGAGCGGCTGGAGCTCAAAAGCTAAGTTATACATCAATAATGGAGATGTTAACTTACTCAAAAGTATCCAAGAGCATGGAAAAATGATAGATGAGGCATATCGCATTTTAATAAATATCTCTTCTCAAATACACGGAGACGACATAGATGCTGTTAATGAATTAATACGTCGGAGAAATGATATTTTATCGGGTAAGATAAAACTTTAAATCTATGTTGGGAAATGCGAATCTTGTAATTCACCACTCTTGATGGCGGTTATAACTTTCTCTATTGTGGTGAGCCATAGAAAAAAGTCCAAGCCTTCAGATTTTGGACTTTTTTCTATTTCTCGATGCTTAGATTTGAGCCAGCGACCGCGCGAATTTGTTTCGCGCAAAGTCGTATTTAAGCACTTTGAGAAAGCAGAGTATTTTTGCTTTGTTATAATGTGAGTATGAGGAACAACACTGATCGTATTTATTGGTTCAAGAGGAGGCGGTATGGTTACGGCTGGACGCCTGTGACTTGGCAAGGTTGGTTAACGGTAATACTGTTTTTGGCTATAGTGTTATCTGGTGCTGCGATTCTTCTAATTGACGCGCCGAAGAACACCTTTTCTGTTGAAGCATTTATGTTCTTGGCGCTTCTAGTAATTGCTATAGTGCTAGCGGTAATTATTTCATCAATGAAGGGTCCGAAACCAAAATGGCGATGGGGGAGTAGGCCGACTGACAGTCCGGATGAGGATATTTAGCAAAAGGGCTTAGCTTGTCGCTAAGGTTTGCTTAATTGCAGTTATAGCGTACTTTGTTGTAATGAGCCAATAAAATAACCCCAGCCTTACAGCTCGGGTTATTTTATTTTGGCAATACTTTACGCCTTATATGTGAAAATTCTCCTATCAGCCTCGCCCGTATCCCATATATGATGAATATGTAGAAGTGGGTATAAAGGGGGATTGTATGCATGGTATAGCAGTGTATTGGAGGAAAAGAATGTTTCTTGGAATTGGGCTCGCAATGCTTATTATTGGTGCAATTATTTTTAGTGCCTATGCGGTGTACCAGGCGGATGCACACCGGTCGCTAACAAGTGTATCTGTCCCAGAGCACACGGATGCATATATCGATGTGAAGGTAGAGGGCGGGCAGGTGGAGCCCGAAAGTACAACGACTGTTATGGAGCCGGACGTCGCTCCTTTGAACGGTGCGCAACAAAGTCAGACTAATTCAACTAACCCAAACGTGGATATGCGAGTGAATGGTACGCCAGTTGATGTACCTGAAAACGGATCGGTACATAAGCGTGTTACTACCGAAAATGGTTCAACGAGCGTCGACGTTTCATCGCAGTCTAATACCTTATCCGACGATTCTCGCACGCGATCTTCAATTAATATAAATTTTGATTCCTCAACACAAGTACGAAACGAAACGCGAGAGTAATTGTATAAATACCTAGTAAATAAATAAGCCCCCGTGGACCCCTCTCATCAATTGAGATAGGGGTCCACGAGGGGTGGGATCGCGCGACTAGTCGGGGTGACGGGCGGAACTACCGCCAGATCCGGCGGGTCTGCCTCGGTTTGATAGGCCGCCGCCGCGCCAGTTGATCTGGTCGACTTCGGTATCGAGTGCGCTTGCGATCCTCGTGGCTGACGTCGTGTTCAGCCGGGCCTCATTGTTACTGCGCACCGCACGTCGTACGGTGGGTTCACTTAGGCCACTCTTTTCAGCCAGGCTGCTCACGGTGAGACGATGCTCACTCATCAGCTGCGGCAGGCTGCGTTTTGGTGCCATTCGGCACTCCTCTCATGTACGTGTGTCGGAGTGACACAGTGTTATTTAAACACTTTTTCGTTAGAATTGCAAGAGGTTATATTTGCCGGCTATTCTTCAGTCGGCGCCTGCGCATCCTCTCTCTTCATACGCTCACGTATTCCACCGTCCATACCAGCGCCTTTTTTCATTGGTGAAAAAAGTGTGCCATTCGTAGTGCCAACAGTTTTTGCTTTGTCTCTTTCTTTCTTAGAAATATTTGCCGACATCTGCTCGGCTATTTTTGGAAACAGTTGATGCGAGATATTAGACATTGTAGCCTTTGGTCCTACTGGAATTTTTTCTTTTGGATCGGTGCAGGCTTTAACAATTGCTTCAACGACGAGCTCAGGGTCGTCCATGCCAGCCATGCGTGGTGCGTGACCGCTATAGTTGGCTGCATGTGTCCACCACGGGGTATCAACGGCCCACGGCATAATAGTCGCAACGCTAATAGAATCTGCATAGCCACTTAAACGAAGTTCCTCATTTAAAGATTTACCAAGGCTTAGTACCGCACTTTTTGTTGCAGCATAGGTATTTTGGAGGGCGAGCGGGACTTCACTATCGATTGAGCCAACATTAATAAGCGTGCCGCGCCCTTTCGCAATAAAGTGCCGAAGGGCGGCGTGTGCGCCGTAAATAAGACCTTTTAAGTTAACATCAACGACTCGAGCGTGAACATCAATGGGTATATCCCAAAAGTAGCCCAATGCGCCCACGCCAACATTATTTATCCAAATATCAATACTTTTATATGTGTCGAGAGCCTTCTGAGTCAGTTTTTCTATATCTTCTGGAATACTGACATCTGCCGTTACAGCCAGGGCATCTCCGCCTTCACCCTTAATTTGCGCCACAAGCTCGTCTAGTAGTTTTGTACGCCGAGCGGCAACAACGACGTTCGCGCCTTGTCTCGCTAGCTCTAGGGCTGCACCACGGCCGAATCCGCTCGATGCGCCAACGATAACTATTGTTGAGTTTTTTAGTTCTATGGATGTATTGACCATATTCACTCCTCTCGACAACTTAGAGGGTGTGTAGTAACCCCTCATATCTATTATCTCATAGTGTTCGCGCTACAATAGAAGTATGCAGACACTATTCACCATCGGGCATTCAACCAGGGAAATAGATGAATTTATAGACTTATTAAAGGCGCATGCAATTACTACGCTGGTGGATATTCGGACTATACCGAAATCAAGGCATAATCCGCAGTATGGGCAAGAGGAATTAGAAGGTAGTTTGCGTGAGCACGGAATAGAGTACGCATATATAAAAAGCCTCGGAGGGTTGCGACCGGTAAGTAAACATTCGATAAACGATGCGTGGCGTAATAAGTCGTTTCGTAATTATGCCGACTATATGCAAACCGATGACTTCAAGCAGGGACTTCGAGAATTGTTAAAGCTCTCACAGGACGCAACAGTTGCTATTATGTGCGCCGAGACAGTACCGTGGCGCTGCCATAGGTCGCTTGTGGCTGACGCGTTGTTGGTAAGGGGCGTGCCAGTCTGCGAAATAATTAGTGAAGGTAACGAGCGAGAGCACAAGTTAACTCCATTTGCGGTTGTGCAGGGGTCAGAAATAACCTATCCGAAATCTGCGCTGGAATCGTAAAGGGGAGTTTTGTGATTTTCACTTTGCTCGTTCGTCTAAACCAGCTACTATAAAAGTATGAATCTTCACCGAGCCTCGAGCAAACCCGACTGGGAAAATACTTCACCTGCAAAGCGCACTATGTTTCAAAGGCTTGCTGCCAGTACACACGGAATTATTACGCCTGCAAACATCGTTACTATCATTGGCCTATGTATCGTTATTTGGGGGCTCGTTGCAATTTTGCAGGGTCAGTTCTTTGTAGGGCTTCTACTAGTTGTTGGTGGGCGGCTCTTGGATATTGTTGACGGTGTCGTGGCAGAAGCGACCCATACAAAATCGTCCGTTGGCGAGCTATTTGATGCCGCGGCAGATAAAATTGGAACGTTACTGACGATACTCGTTTTGATCGTCGCCAACAGCACTTATTGGTGGGTAATTCTGGCACTGATTCTTCCACAGGTGCTTATTCCATTGCTTGTTTTCTATAAAAAACAAAAGAATATACGTGTACACCCTACGCGCCAGGGAAAAATAAGTATGGCGCTCACATGGGTGGGGATAGCCGGGCTTCTACTCGTGAAAGCTTTCGATGAAAACGTGGTGCTTGCCACTGCAACATACGTTGTTATTGCCGCTTCGTTACTACTAGGTTTGTACGCGTTATGGCAGTATGCCTCGGGAAAAAATCAGGACTAATTAGATAGGGTCTTTTTTAAGACCAAGTTTATACCCAAGGTAGCTTGCAAGAAGGTGCATAAGAAACCAGACAACGATGATAAGCAGGTATTGGAGCGGGCTAAGGATCACAAAGAAGAGCGACACAATAATACTTCCAATAATATAGTCGAGCTGGTCAAATGGCACCCATGCGCCACCAGAT
This sequence comes from Candidatus Microsaccharimonas sp., assembly GCA_050730895.1. Taxonomy (GTDB): domain Bacteria; phylum Patescibacteriota; class Saccharimonadia; order Saccharimonadales; family Saccharimonadaceae; genus Microsaccharimonas. The sequence goes on along the minus strand of JBOHNV010000002.1, from coordinate 26,402 downwards.
TTTATATTTTGCTGTCGTTTGAAGAAGCTCTCTATTGCGTCGCCTCCAAGTGCACCTATGGCAAATAGTGGCCCAAGAATAAGTATCGGTAGGTGACTGTAGTCGACGTCGCCGCTCAGGTAGCGGGCCCATTCAAACTGCCCAGCAAGCGCTACTTGAATCCACAAAATAATCGTAGACACAATGATGCCTGCGATAATTCCGCGCCATGTTTTGTGCGGGCCAAGGAGTTCGTGGCCACGCCAGGTCTTTCCGCCGTCTATAGGGGCGTCGAGTTTCTTAAATAAAGGGATGGCGGCGGCGAATATTGGTGCAGCATTTGCAACGGCTGCGGGTAAGAGGAACCAGATAGCGAATAATATATCTTGTATCATATCTTTTAGTATACTTTATATATGAGATACTCCACCATTGCTGTTATTTATAATCCAAACAGTACAGGTTCGAGCGAGGCGCTGGCGCGTGATTTTAAGGCACAGGTACAGGCGCAGCTTCCTGGGCAAAATGTGCAGCTTATCCAAACAGAGCATCCTGGGCATGGTGAGGAGTTAAGTTATAAACTGGCCGTTTCACAGAAAAACGCGTTAATCATCTCTTCGAGTGGTGACGGCGGATATAACGATGTGATAAATGGCGTTATGAAGGCAAAGCGTGAAGGGCATGACGCTACTACTGGTGTGTTGCCAGCCGGAAACGCAAATGATCATTATGTGAATCTCCACGGCGCAAGTCTTGTGGAGCAAATTAGTAAGGGCGTCTCGAAACGTATTGATCTGCTGAAGATTACTGGTGTTTCAGACGGAAAGAAGTTTGAGCAGTACGCACACTCGTATATAGGGGTTGGTCTTACTCCTTTTGTAGCGAACGAGCTTAACAAGAAGAAGTTAAATCGAATAAATGAATTTTTCATTGTGGCGAGGGCTTTAATGCAAATAAAACCGGTTCATTTAAAGATTGGCAAAAAACCTCGGTACTACGAGAGTGTCATCTTTAGTAACGTTGATATCATGTCGAAATATCTTAAAATATCCCAGGTATCGAGCATGGAAGACGGAAAATTTGAAGTAACTATTTTTAAGCGCCGTAATAAAGTGCGACTTATTTTGTTATTATTACGGGCATCATTTGTGGGCGTCGTGGAGGATAAGCAGGTGAGTAAGTTCTCATTTAAAACACTGCAGAAAATACTATTGCAAGCCGACGGTGAGATCTTCACCCTAGATGCAAATACAAAGGTGCGCGTAGGGATTGAGCGACGGGTGCTGACATGTGTTGTCTAGGAGGGGTGTATGAGTACTAAACCTATGAGATATGTTGCACTTCTTCGTGGCGTGAACGTCGGCGGAAACAAGCGAGTTCCAAAGCAGGAATTTCAGGCCGTGCTTGAAGGGCTAGGTTTTCACGATGTTAGTATATATCTAAATTCTGGCAATGCAGTGCTTACGAGTGATGGTCGGGTAGAATCACGTACTGTGCAAGCGGCGCTTGAGGGGCATTTTGGCTTTTCAATTCCTACACTCGTGTTACCAGGTGAAAAAATACAGGCGATTGCAAATGCTATTCCGCCGGAATGGACAAATGATACGCCGCGCCCCGATAAATCTGGCCAAAAGTCGGATGTTCTGTATTTGTTTGACGAAGCGAATACGCCAGATATTTTAGAGAAACTTGGCCACAAGCCCGAAATTGAAATAATGAAGTACGTGGACGGTGCGGTTATTGCAAATATTACTCGCGCAAACCAAGCAAAAGGAAGTCTGCAAAAACTCATTGGTACAAAGCTTTATGCGCAGGTCACGGTTCGAAATGTAAATACAGCCAGAAAGCTAGCTGAACTTGTTGAGGGCCCTCAGGTTGACCTCAGGCGTTAAGCGTACACTAAGATCAATGTTTGATAGCCCAGCTGTTTTTGTCGACATCGAGACGAATGGAGGGAGTGGTGAGCGGGGTAGGATTACCGAGATTGCGCTTATCCGCGTTGAAGATGGCGAAGTTGTTGAAGAGTACTCCACGTTAGTAAACCCGGGGAGTCCTATTCCCTATTGGATAACGCGATTAACCGGTATTACAAATACCGACTTGGCCGATGCGCCGTACTTTGACGAAGTTGCCGCCGAAGTGCATCGTATATTAGACGGTGCAATTTTTGTGGCACATAATGTACGGTTCGACTTTTCATTTATTAAACGACAGCTAGAGGCACTGGGGTATACGTTTCGGCCAAAGTTGTTTTGTACGGTTCGTATGTCGCGACGACTGTATCCTGAGCATAAAGGTCATAGCTTGGAGAAAATTATTACGAGGCATCGTATCTCTACTAAGGCTCGGCACCGGGCAGACGCCGACGCCCAAGCTATCTTAGATTTTACGCGCCTCGCAATTACTGAAAAAGGTGCCGATGCGTTTCGTGAAGCTGTGGCGCTGCAAATGAAAACTAAAACGCTTCCACCAAACGTCGACGAAGCAATAATAGAACGCTTACCTGCGTCTCCGGGCGTGTATATTTTTGAAGATGACGAAGGCCAGCCGTTGTATGTTGGAAAGAGCGTGAATATTCGAGCTCGGGTGCGATCGCATTTTGCGAACGATACGAAAATTGTCAAAGAAATGAAACTATCGTTAACAAGTCATACGATTTCTACGATTGAAACGGAAACCGAAATCGAGGCGCTATTATTAGAGTCTGCCAAGATAAAAGAGTTACAACCAATTCACAACCGATTGCTTCGACGTAAAACCCAGCAAGCAGTGCTGGTAAAGTCGCAAAACGATGACGGCTACACCACCATTGGCGTTGAAAATCGCGACCTTAACGAAGAGACGGAACTTGATACTATCTATGGGGTGTATACCTCAAAAATGAAAGCAAAAAGCCGGTTAGACAGTTTAATGCATACCTTTCAGTTGTGTCCAAAATTATTGGGACTCGAAAATTCTAAGGGCGCTTGTTTTCGATCGCAACTAGGGCTATGTAAAGGCGCATGCACAGGAAAAGAATCGGCGGAGCGCTATAATCGTCGCGTCGAGTATGCACTGGAGCGATCTAAAATTGAGGCGTGGCCATTTAAAGGTGAGCTTTCAGTGGCAATTAGTAGCACTAAGGCGCTGCTTATTGATCAGTGGATTGTAAAGGGATACGTGACCCTACTCGAAGACGGCACAAGGTATCTAGAGCGTGTTACGAATGGATTTGACATGGATACCTATAAAATTATTCGGTCGTATTTGCGAACACACGCTTCGAGTATTACGCTAAACGTTCACTCTCAATAACCGGAAGTGCCTCAACGGGAACTTTTAACACAGCGGCAAGTAGTTCAATTTTTTGAAACTTGCAATATTTTATAGGCACATCGTTTGCATCATAGATTCGGTAATAGTATGGATACTGCACGGTTTCGCCCTTAAAGTTTTTCGCGCTGGTCGGTTGATTAATTTTATGGATAGTCCAGCCGGCCGGCTCTTGGTCGAGGATGCGTTTCATTTTAGCGTAGTGGTTAAAAGCCATGGTGCATTTAGTATATAAGATAGACGAGAAATCGCTATGAAATGCAGGTTCTTCGGTATAATAGGTACATACGTTATGACAAAATACACACGCATTAAGTCGTACACTCCCAAAAAACCTTCAAAGGTAGTAAAGAATACTAAAGGTGTTAAAAAACCTGCTAAAAAATATGGTCCAGTTACCGGATTTTTTGTGGGCCGCTGGCAATGGTTTAAGAAGTTAAGTAAACCAAAGAAAGTGGCGGTTGTCGCAACCCCAATTGTAGCGTTTCTTGTACTAACCCCTCTTATTACGTACGCGTATTTCGCGAGTGTCATCTCTGACCCTGACCGATTGATGAACTATAACAATACAGGGGTGGTGCTGCTCGATAGTGACGGCGAGACTTTCTATAGCTTTGGTACGGCCGACCGCGGCGAGCGACTAGCGCTCGATAAGATATCAGACTATGCCGAGGACGCGCTTGTTTCTGCTGAAGATAAAAACTTCTATAAACACAGCGGCTTCTCGTTAGTGAGTATTTTAGGGGCGCTGTACGCCAACCTCATAAATCGTGATGCAACAGGCTACGGAGGTTCAACTCTTACGCAGCAATTGGCAAAAAATACACTTCTTACAGAAGATCAGACGATTCTTCGAAAATATCAAGAGTTAACAATAGCCTTGGCGATTGAACAGCAGTATACCAAAGATGAAATCCTCGACTTGTACTTGAACTCGGTCTATTACGGTGAGGGTGCGTTTGGTATTGGTGCTGCTGCCGAAACGTATTTTGGAAAATCTGCGGCCGACCTTACCCTTGCCGAGAGCGCTATGCTGATCGGTGTATTGCCAGCTCCATCAGCCTACTCACCGATTACAGGTAACCCAGAGTATGCAAAGGAGCGCCAAGGCACGGTGTTGGGCCGAATGGTAGATAATAATGTGATTACCCAAGAAGAGGCGGATGCCGCTGAGGCGGTTGAGCTTGCCTATGCACCACAAGATGAAGGTCCAAATGGTACGGCGCCACACTTTGCCGAGACGGTCCTTAACGAGCTATACGAAGAGTATGGTGAAGAGCGTGTAACGCGTTCGGGCTTTCGCGTAACCACAACGCTCGATGTGGATTTGCAAAAAGCAGCGAATGCAGCGGTTGATGCGCAAATTGGCTTTATTCAACAAAATGGTGGTTCGAACGCTTCGGTTGTGGCAATTGACCCAACAACTGGTGACTTGAGGGCACTGGTAGGGAGTGCCGATTATTACAATACCGACTTTGGTAAGGTAAACATGGCAACGACCGCTCGCCAGCCTGGGTCGAGCGTTAAACCGCTGTATTATACCGAAGCATTGAACCGCAGCATTATTACTCCCGCAACTATCTTAGAGGACAAGCCGACGGACTTTGGTGGCTATAGGCCACAAAATGCTGATCGATCTTTCCGTGGTAATGTCAGCGTTCGTAGTGCGATTTCGCAATCATTGAATATTCCATCGGTAGAAGTGATGCAGAAACTCGGCGTAGGGAATTCGGTAGATGCTTTGAAGCGCCTTGGACTAAGTACTATCAGTGACTCAACAGACTATGGGCTTTCGCTCGCCTTGGGTTCGGCAGAGGCAAAGTTAACCGAGATGACAAATGCGTATGCCGCTTTTGCGAATAGTGGTCGCCAGTACGAAATAACGACGATTACAGAAATTAAAGACAAGTTTGAAAAGCAGGTATTTAAAGAGAATACGCAATCTGCCAAGCAGGTAATGGGTGAGGAAGCATCGTTCTTGATTTCAGATATCTTAAACGACGAGAGTGCTCGAGCTCCTATTTTTGGCGGCAGTTTGAATACGGGCGGGTATGATGTAGCGGTGAAAACAGGTACTACCGATGAAGCACGCGACGCCTGGACTATTGGCTACGCAAAGCAGCTTGCGGTGGGTGTATGGGTAGGAAATAACGACAATACCCCAATGCTTAACGGTGGTTCGAGTATGGCCGGGCCTATATGGCGCGCTACGTTATTGGCCGGATTGAAGGGCCAAAATAACCAACCATTTACCGCACCGTCTGGTGTTGAGCGCCTTACGATTTGTCGAAGTAATGGACTTCGCGCGGTTGGTGGCGGCACAGAAGGTACATACCAAGAATACTTTATGAGTGGCACGGTCCCAACGGGAACCTGTGAGGTACCAAAAGAACCCGAGGATGCTGATAAAGATGGAGTTGAAGACGCCGATGATCAATGTGCCGACACGCCGGCTGGTACCGAAGTTGATGCAACGGGCTGCCCAGTTGAGGATGAAGAAGACGAGGATACACCCGAGATTATTGATACTGATGGTGATGGGGTGATTGATGCAGATGACGAGTGTGTCGCAACACCACTTGGTGCTGAGGTTGATGAAACCGGGTGCCCTATTACTACTGAAGAGAATCCAGGTGGCGGAACCGGCGGCGGCACCACACCAACACGACCATCGGGTCGAAGTATAAACTAACCGGTACGGTAAGAAGGTGTACGGCGCTTTCGCTTAGCGTAATTTACGTCGAGGGAGCGCGTTGTGTGCACGCACGAGTGTTCGGCGGAGCGGTCGGGCGATAAGGTTTCCAAAGCTTGCTCCGGCGGCAATAGCGAGCGCTAAGAAGAGTGCGTTCAAAAGAATGAGTGTACCTGAATCAAGCGAAGCTTCGTTTCCGCCAACGCCAACAACAACTGCCATAAGGCCATTAAATAGTGACAGCCCGGGGACTAGCGAAATAATCCCAGCGGTAATAAGCGTCGTCGACGGTGTGCGGAGCCAGCGTGCAATAAGTGCTGCGCTCGCGCCAACAGCCGCTGCTGCTAAAAAGCTTGCAATGATTGTGGTAAAAATAGGTGCGGTTATCGAGAATATTGCCCATCCACCGATGCCAACGAGTGCTGCCAAAAGAATACCGGTTAAACGGGTATTTACACTTAGTGCATAGCCTGCGGCAATAATAGCTGCACCGGCATATTGCCAACCCACAACATCGAAGAGTCTTTTTTCGGTGTTGACCGACATAACGATACCAAGTTGTTTTGAAATATAGAGCCCAACAACAATACCCGCAACGATACCTGTCGTGAGCATAACAACCTGCAGAATGCGGGCGTTTGCCGTTAAGTAGTATTCGTCGATTGCGTCTTCTACTGCGCCAACAATCGCTAGCCCAGCAACCAGCATCACGATTCCGCCGATAATGATGAGGTTAGGGTCGACACCCTGAAGTTGTGGGACGCCTATACTTCCCAGCCATGTTACCAGTGCTGCAATGAGTGTCGCCACGGTTGCGGCTAATACCTGAATGAAAAAGGCGGGCATGCGGCGCTTCGATAGGGCGAGCACTGTGTATGAAATGAGCGCACCGGCAATAAAAGAAAGTGCAATCATAATAAACGAGCCGGAAAAAAGCGCACCAATACCGGCACTAATAGAGCCGCTTCCCGCGCTTAATACCCATTGAGGGTATACTTTTGGTTTTTCGAGTACTTTTTCAAGGCGCTTCTCTGCTTCATCAAGCGTGAGCTTCCCCTCGTGAATGTCGTCAACGACATCTTCAATAGACTGAGTAAGGGCGCTGTTAACACTTCGCGGAGTAACGGTTCGAATAAGGGTAAGTGGCTCACGGTCGTTACCGCGGTACTGCGACACCATTAAAACGGTGGCAATAATTTCAATTGAAACTTTTCGTTCACAGTAGCGGTCGGTAATGGTAAGTGAAATATCGGTTACGTCACTGGCGGGGATGTTCATAGACAGTAAATAGTCGGCAACGGTCATTGCAAGACGCAGCGCACGCATATTGGGTGTAATAGTTTCTCCGAAACGTTCGGCGGTTAGTTCTTTCGTTTCGTCCTCTGGAAGGATGATTTTTCGATACATGGTGCCTACGTCGGAAAAAAGACTCATGTATCGAGTATAGCATTCCGAGTCTCGCGTTTGTCTCCAGTTGGTCAGCGGGAGACGGAGAAAATTTCACCAAAAACAATAGACCTTAAAGAAGTTTTAAAATAGTATTGACATAAGATAAAGTAAGTGTTAAGATTGTCTTTGTGCTTCGTGAGAAGACAACACTACCCAAGCATGGGTGTGTGACCAGATCCATCGACGTGACGAGAGTCACAGAAGGGGGACACCATGTCCCTGAAGTCCATCTCCAAGAAGAACCTCGCTCGTACCGGCGGCGGCATCGCTGCACTCGGCGTCGCGGCGGCCCTCCTGCTCGTGCCGGTCTCCGGCGCGGACTTCTCGGCCAGCGACACCGGTCGTGTCGACGTGTCGACGGCGACGCTGACGCTCGACCTGAGCGGCGGCTCGCAGGACAGCGGCGGCTTCGACCTCGACTTCAGCAACCTGAAGCCGGGCGAGACGCAGACGCAGAACTTCACGGTCACGAACACCGGCAGTATCGCCGCGAACGTGTCGCTGGGCAACCCCGTCACCGGGATCAGCGCCTCGATCGGCAACGCGAACGCCAACCAGCTCGAGATCGGTGTGGCGGGCTACAAGGCCCTCACTCCGGCACCGCAGCTGGCATCGGGCTCGATTCCCCTGGGATCGCTCGGCGCCAACGAGTCGCGGACGTACACCCTGCAGGTATCCCTCAGCGAGGATGCCGGCAACGAGTGGCAGGGCAAGACCATCGGCGCCACCGCCACGGTCACCCTCAACCAGCGCTGATCCAGCGCTGCACACCACCTCGGTGGGCGCTCCTCTCCAATTACTGGAAAGTGAGCGCCCACTGGGGCACTACAACTTTTGTACTTATACGTAATAGAAATGCGCACAAGGCCCCGAACCAATTTCTGGACCTTGTGTACCTCTCGATTGCAATTCTCTGAAGATACTACGAAGGAGCACCAACCCTATGTCACCACGTCAAGCATTGGCGGGAGTAACCGGGGCGGTGTTCGTCTCGGTTTTTCTGATCCTTACTACTCCGGTCAGCGGAGCGGACTACACTGCAACGGCAGCCGGTTCTGTGAATATCACCTTCTCGGTGCCGTCCACGCCCGGCCCCGATCCGCAGCCAGAGCCCGACCCTGATCCCCAGCCTGAACAGCCGTTCGACTGGAACTGGCGCTACGATGCACCAACCTGTGATGGAGTCACTGTCGCATTTCCTTCAAACCTTCCCGCAAGCCAGCAGGGAGTGATGGAGGTCAATGTGACCGGCGGCTCTGTTTCGGGCATGCAGTACAAGCTCGAAGGCCAGGACTACCAGGTGAAGTACCCTAATGGCCATGCTGGCCAGACGGTGTTTATCCCCTGGGCTGATTTCCGCAACTTCGCAATCCCGGAAACGGGAACGTGGTCGGTGACTCAGCTTCAGGTGCATGGAACGAACTATCACTGGCAAGGCACGCTGGTTTGCGAAAGCGAACCCGCCGCCAATATCGCAGCACCTGAGTCGAAGCCCGAGCCAGATCCAGTACCTGTAGTGGTTCCCGAACCTGCGCCAGCTCCTGAGCCAGCGCCCGAACCGGAACCTCAGCCCCAGCCCGAGTCAATTCCAGCTCCCGTGCCTGCACCAGCTCCAGAACCGGAGCCGCAGCCAGCGCCCGAGCCAGAGCCTCAACCTGAGCCTGCTCCAGTTCCGGAGCCTCAGTCCGAAGAAGTCGCTCGTCCACAGGCGGTAGTCTCCGTGCCTTCACCCGAAGTGCCGGATGAGTTGCCGCCAGACGAGTCGCAGACCCAAGAAGGAGTCACTGAAGAGTGAGTATCATGAACGTTGTTCGTAACCATCCTCGGTTCACGGTGGCATCGATCTTGATTGGACTTCTCGTTATCGCCTACTTGGTGGTGCCGAAGTACATTATCGGATCGGGCTCCATGCAGCCGACGCTTCCCGTGGGAACTGTCGTGATTGTTGGAGCTGCCGACAACCTGAATCCGACGGACATCATCACTTTCCAGCAGGAGGGTGAAAAGCAGCCGACAACGCACACCTTCATCGGGTATGCGGAGGACGGCAGCTTGATGACCAAGGGAGACGCAAACCCGACGCCAGATGTTCACACCCCTCCGCTTACAATGGAGGATGTGAAGGGAAAGGTGGTCTTCGCCATCTTCATCCCGCGTCTTATCGCATTCGTTCTGCTGGTCATGTTAGGTATCGCACTTATTCCCGGCCGTCGCAAGACGGACGAGGAGAGCGACGCCAAGGAAGACGAATCGCAATCGAGCAGCGACACGAGCAATCGCGTCACAAGCCCCGCCTGATCCTCTAGAAGGGAAGTGTTCATTAAACACCCCGTCTATCGAGAGATTGGCGGGGTGTTTTAATTGGCCCTGCTTTTTTCAACTTTTTAGAAGCGTATAATAAGAGGGACAAGGAGGTGCGTATGAATACTACTACAATTCCTTTAAAGGCGGTGACCTTGGTGTGTACACTCAAGCGGTCACCCGAAACATCTTCGGCCGATAAGCTCGCCCATGATCTTGCGCGTGAGTTTGAGGTGCAGGGCGTGGAAACGGAGTTTATTCGACTCGTCGATCACGTTATTAAACCTGGCGTAAAAATCGATATGCAAAATGGCGATGAATGGCCAAAAATTCGTCAGAAAATTATGGACGCTGACATTTTAATTATTGCAACGCCAACCTGGGTGGGGCAAATGTCGAGCGAGGCGCTTCGGGCCATTGAGCGTCTTGACGCCGAGCTAGGCGAAACCGACGACGAGGGGCGATTTATGACCTACCCGAAAGTTGCTGCCGTAGCGATTGTTGGTAATGAAGACGGCGCGCATAAAATTACCGCCGATGTACTGCAGGCGCTGAATGATTTAGGATTTACGTTTGCGGCGAATGCCGCCACTTACTGGAATGGTGAGGCAATGCAAACCACCGATTATATTGATCTTAAAGAAATCCCCGAAAAAGTCGCCAGTACTAACAAACTTGTTGCCGCAAATACGACGCATCTTGCACGACTTTTGAAGAACGCTCAATATCCGCCAAGCAAGTAAATAATTTTGTTGCATTCACCCCGTTGCTAAAGAGGTCAGAACTTGTTACCATAAGAGCAATACAGCGTACTTAAGTGCGAGATACGTAAGGGGATAGGTGCTGCCGGTTTGTTTGGTGTGAGGGCGAAAAGTAAAATGAAATTTCTAGCATGGAGTGCTAGTGCTTTTCTCTCAATCGTCACCGGGCTGCTGCTTGTTATATCAAGTACCTACGCAATTACCGCCGAAACTCTTTCAGTGACCCAAGGACCCGTTTCTGGTGGTCAGCATATTACGATTAGCGGCACCGACATGAAGGTCGGGCGATTAGCTATGTCACAAGTTAGTGCGGGTGAAGCCCATACTTGCGGTATTTATGACGGAGCGGCGTATTGTTGGGGAGTGGGCACGAATGGTCAGCTAGGCAGTGGCGCTCTAGCGAGTAGCTCGGTTCCAGTTGCGGTAGATACTTCTGGTGCGCTGAACGGCAAGACGATTATTGCAATTTCAGCGGGCAATAGTTTTACAACCGCGATTGCCGACGATGGGCAGGTATATGCATGGGGCGCCAATTCGTCCGGGCAGCTCGGGGATAACGCCGTTTCGGGTGTGCGCAGTGCCGTTCCTGTCGCTGTTAATACCGCTGGTGTTTTGAACGGCAAAACGATTACAGCGATTTCATCAGGTGGTGCGCACACATTAGCGTTAGCGGATGACGGTAAAGTGTATACATGGGGCCTTAACGGCAATGGGCAGCTCGGGGATGGTACGTTCACTCAGCGTAACGCACCAGTAGCTACTAATGCTACGGGCGTTCTGTTGGGAAAAACAGTAGTCTCGCTTGGTGCTGGTACTAATCACTCACTTGCAGTTACAGGTGATGGACATGCCTATAGCTGGGGATACAATGGCTCAGGACAGCTTGGAGACGGTACTACTACGCGGCAGTCAGTTCCGGTGGCAGTTAATGCGGAGGGTGTATTAGCGGGCAAGGTCATTGTGACTGTTTCGGGTGGAGCCAACCACTCGGCTGCGCTGGCAAGTGACGGGATTGTTTATACTTGGGGGCTTGGCACAATGATCGGCGACGACCTAAATACAATTTCATATGTACCAGCAGTAGCCGATGCGACAAATGCTCTTGGTGGGGAAAAGGTTGTCGATATTGACGTGGGGAGTATCCATACTGTTGCAGTAACAGAAGATGGAAAAATGTATGCGTGGGGAACCAATACAAGGGGGCAGCTGGGTGATAGTTCGACAACAGCTCGGTATGCGCCTGTAGCCGTTACTACAACTGGTGCGCTTGGTGAAAAAGCGATTGTGGCGATTTCAGCGGGTAGCGAGCATACCGTGGCCGTCGCTGAAGATGGACAAATGTATGCGTGGGGATTTAATAGTAGCGGACGATTAGGTGACGGTACTCTTGCTCAGCGAACAGCTCCTGTAGCGGTTGATACTACGGGCGCACTGCTTAACAAGAGTGTGTACGCGAGCAACGAAGTACCTGCGGCGACTATCGATGGTGCTCCTGTCCGTGTCACGAGTGTTGCACCAGACGGTATGTCACTCACTGTTCGTGCAGAACCCCACGCGACTGGTACGGTTGATATTTCCATAGGATCTTTTGATGGCGCTACGACGTCTACGCTACCTGATGCGTATACATTTATGGACGCACCGGATGCGTCGAGTGTATTACCAGCAAGTGGTAGTGTTGTGGGCGGTGACACGGTAACGATAACAGGCCAGAATTTCACCGTTGGGGCAAAAGTAAAAATTGGCAATGATTATGCGACTAACGTATCGGTACTAGATGGATCGACGATTACGGCTGTAGTCCCGCCAGCCTTTTTGGCTGGTGTTGTTGAGGTAGCGGTTGAAGATATATATGGTCAGACAAGCGTCGTGCTTGGGGGCTTCACGTATGAGGCGGTTCAGCCAATAGTAGCTTCAATTAGTCCAGAAAAGGGGCCAACTGCCGGTAATCAACAAGTTATTGTAAGCGGCACTAATATGCAACCGGGCATACTTGCTAAGGAGCAGATAAGTGGTGGCAATTATCATACTTGCGGAATTTATGACGGAGATGTTTTTTGCTGGGGGTATGGCGCAGCAAATGGCAGCGGCAGTGCCCATAAGTATACGCCAGCGATAGTGGGGGCATTGAGGACCGAGACGACGCCGTACAGTGGTATGAAGGGAAAGACGATCACTGCGGTCTCTAGCGGTAATACGCACACCCTTGCTCTCACAAGCGATGGTAAAGTATACGCATGGGGTGCTAACGGATCTGGCCAGCTGGGTGATGGAACAACGACGAATCGAACAACACCGGTCGCTGTAGATATGACAGGAGTTCTCGCAGGGAAGACGGTCAGGGCGATTATTGCTGGCGGCGACTCGTCGTTTGTCATAGCAAATGATGGAAAGGTTTACGCTTGGGGTGAAAATGGACAATATCAACTAGGCAATAGCCCCGCTACCGACAGGAACGTTCCGATCGCTGTCGATATTCCTGGCGAAATAATTACTGAGGTGTCTGCCGGTATGTACCATACGCTTGCGCTGACTGCTAATGGACAGCTGTATGTATGGGGTAGTAATCAGTACGGCCAGTATGGGGATGGCGGAACTATAAGTAGTGCGATTCCAGTTGCCGTTAATCCGGGTGGGGCTTTGGCTGGTAAATCTATTACTTCTATCTCTGCAGGAGGTTATCATTTTACAACCGCACTTGCGGATGATGGCAAGGTATACGGCTGGGGATATAATGGGCACGGTCAGTTGGGTAATAATACAATCACGAGTTCACCTGTGCCTGTTGCCGTTGATATATCGGGAGTCCTGGCTAACAAAACTGTCGTTGCAATTATAGGTGGACTGTACCATACTCTCGCTCTGGCAGACGACGGTTCTGTATATGGCTGGGGGTATAACGCGCAGGGGCAATTAGGAAATAACGCGACGACCAATAGCCCTGTGCCCGTTACTGTTGATGCGTCTGGTCTGCTGGCGGGTAAAACGGTTACTGCGATTAGTGCGGGACTGAATCACTCTATGGCACTGTCGAGCGATGGGCAGCTTTTTACATGGGGGGAGAATCAGTACGGCGGGTTGGGCGACACTACCACCGTTGATAAAAAAGTACCCGTTGCCGTCGACACGACAGGCCAAGTACTTAACAAGTCCGTACATGGAGTTGATAGCTATTCGTCGGTGATGCTCGGTAGTTCACCGGTGCAGATAATCAACAGCGACCTCGAAGGTACGCAACTTACAGGCCGCACTTCGGTGCACGACGCAGGGGTAGTCGATATGTCTGTTGGTGCGCACGATGGGCGTACTGCGCCAAGCGTGCTTGCTGACTCCTACGAATTTATGGCTGCGCCTGAAATAATTTCTGTATCGCCAGATTCCGGTAGTGTTGCCGGTGGAGATACGGTGACTATTACGGGACAAAATTTTAACGACAATACACGTGTGCGGCTTGGTATTACGTACGCAGAATCGATTACCGTACATGACGCTACGAGTCTTTCGCTTACCGTGCCTTCAAGCGAAAATGCCGGCTTTGTGGATGTGGTCGTAGAGGATGAATACGGGCAACGAAACACACTCGTGAATGGGTTTGAATACACCGAACGCCCACTTACTATAACAAGCCTATCGGAAAGTACGGGTCCCTCTAATGGCCTACAGCAGGTGACGATTACAGGGCAGAACTTTGCACCAGGTGTGGCCGCTATGGAACAGATTAGTATGGGTGACAATCATGCCTGCGGTATTTATGGCGGAGCTGTGTATTGTTGGGGATTGAATGGATCTGGACAACTAGGAGATGGTAGTGGTGCAAACCAAACTATTCCGATCGCTGTAGACACCACGGGTGTGTTAAAAGATAAAGTAATAACTGCAGTGGCGGTTGGTTCCGAACATTCAGTAGCACTTTCTAGTGATGGTAAAGTGTACTCCTGGGGAGAGGGCGCCTACGGAAGATTAGGGGAAGGGTCTACGGCAGATCGTCCTACGCCGGTTGCTGTCGATGCATCAGGAGCTTTGCTTGGTAAGACGGTTGTGGCGATTACTGTTGGTAGAATGCACTCACTTGCACTTACAAGTGATGGCAGTGTGTACGCATGGGGATATAACTCAGAGGGCCAGCTTGGAGATAGCTCGTCTAACGATCGACATACGCCGGTTCCCGTCTACACAGTCGGCGAGTTGATGAACAAGAAAGTTGTAGCAATTTCTGCGGGATATAACCACTCACTTGCTCTTACGAGTGATGGTAGAGTCTACGCATGGGGTGGAAACGCTTCGGGTCAGCTAGGTGACGGAAATAGTACGAGTGCGGATATTACAAGGCCGGTCTCTATTTTGTATCCGGAAGGTTTGGCAGGTAAGTTCATAACGTCTATCTCTGCGGGATACCTCTACTCGTTAGCATTGACAAGTGACGGCGCTGTGTACGCTTGGGGTTCTAACAGCGGCAAGCTTGGTGACGGGACCAGCGCGACAAAACTTGCGCCCGTTCCCGTCGATACATCAGGAGCTCTTAGCGGCAAAGTTGTTAGCGAAATTGCAACGGGAAGTGCGCATTCGTTTGCAATTACTAAAGACGGGAAATTATATGCTTGGGGTGCCGACACCTACGGTGGGCTTGGCGAAGGCGCAGCTTCAAATGCAACGCAATATTCACCAGTCGCCGTTGATACTTCTGGTATTTTGAACGAAAAAGTTATCGTAGCGGTTGATGGAAATCCTAGTAGTGGCGGGTCGTCTATCGCCATCACTAGCGATGGGCAAATAGTAGTCTGGGGGCGGAATAATACGGGCCAGCTTGGCGACAATTCCACCCAGGATAGCGCCGTTCCTGTTAGCGTTGATACGACGAATATTCCAGCCGGCAGGTCGGTAAATGTTACGAGTGGTCCACCGAGGGTGACATTTGGTGGTGTCGAGGCGTTTACGTTGGCGACTGCGGCCAATGGTACATCGGTAACGGTCGCAACTCCACCGCACGCCGAGGGTGCGGTGGATGTGCGAGCGACAAATTATGATGGTCAGTACGATGAGCTATTGAACGCCTATACCTTTATTGGCGACCCGCAAATTTCAGCAGTCGCACCAACTAGCGGTTCAGTGACTGGTGGTGATACGGTGACGATTAACGGCGCGTCGTTTACTGCACAAACAAAAGTGTCGTTTGGTGGTGTTGATGCAACGACGGTGAACTATATAGACAGTACAACACTCTCTGTAATAGTTCCGGCCGGTGCCTCGCCGGGTATTGTTGACGTAGTTGTAAAAGACGATTTAGGTCAGCAGTCGGTGTTGGCGCAGTCGTTTACCTACCGAGTTACCGAGCCTGCAGTGCTGCATAGCATTTCACCTGCGGAGGGCCTCATGAATGGCGGCGGGACTATCACGATTGCAGGATCTGGATTTATGTCGAAAACTGGAGGCGGCACCTGGTATAGGGTATGGCTTGGTGATATCGAGGCAACGAATGTTACCTATGTGAATGAAACAACGCTTACGGCTCGTGTACCAGCAGGTTCGCCAGGCAAGGTGGACGTGACGGTGGGCGGCGAGTATGTTGAAGCAGGAACTTTGCAGGGTGGATACCAGTATCTTGCACAGTACTACGCATTTACGGGCACGGCGCCAAACATCGAAACAAATGCAGCCGGTAAGATGACCATTACCTCACAAAACGCTTCACGTACTCCAATTACTTCAACCCACGACACGGTCATCACCCTGAGCTCTTCGAGCGCGACTGGTGTGTTTGCCGTTAATTTAAGTGAAGACGAAGCAACTCGCTGGGATCATACGCAAGTAGTACTACCGGCCGGTCAATCGTCGGTAGATATTTGGTATAAAGACTCGGTAACTGTGAACGCGACGATTCGTGGCGAAGTAGCGGGTGCTGCTGCATTTACGCAAGCGGCGCGTGTTGGTACGCCATACCGGCTTCAAATAACGGGTCTTACAAATCCAATTAAGGCAGGAGTGTCTAGTTCGGTAACGGTGCGTGTAGTCGACACAAATGGTAACTCCCGACCAGATTACACGGGGATACTAGCGTTCTCTTCACCAGATGCAGCGGCCAAGATACCTAATGCGTACACTATGCAGGCTTCAGATTATGGCATCAAAACCTTTACTAACGGGGTTACATTCGGTACTCAGGGTGCGCAGTGTGTAAGGGTTGCCGATTCACTCGACCCGGTCATTACCGGAACGGCCTGTGCAACAGTTCAGGCTCCAAGCTCGGGGGTAATTACAAAGTTTGTCATAACAACCCCAGAGCAACGCGTTGCGGCAGGGAAGTCGAGCGCGACAATTACGGTGCAAACGCAGGATAGTATTAACGAGGCGATTCCGGTTGCGGCCGATACGCCGGTGTACTTACATAGCAATTCATCAACGGGTGAATTCAGTCTTGATGGCGAAACGTGGCAGGGGCTCGGTGATATGCCGGTTGAGGCAACTATGTTGGCTGGCACTTCGTCGATTAATGTTCGCTACCGCGATAGTGCAGCTGCTATGTTCACACTCAGTGCGCGCGATTTGGCAACCGATACAGGCAATAGCGGATCGGGTGATCAAGGTTGGAGAAATGCGGCGCAACAAATAACTATGGGTGTTTCACCCCCAACTCGCCTAGTACTGGTGGGTCCCGATACACTTGTTACTGATACTGAAGGTGCGTATCGTGTTGAACTGCAGGACGATGTTGGGAATATCGTCACTGCAGATACTAATGTGGCGGTTCGTATTGATGGAAGTACCACAACATCACGATTTTACGTGCCCGAAAATCCTACCGTTGCAGCGGAGGGTCCGGTTGAATTTATGATTCCTGAAGGTGAGTCCGGTATAGGTATTGGCATACTCGACACCACGCTGAGTGTTGGCACTAACTACACTCAAATTACCGCAACCGACGCTCGCCCTGATACCGAAGTCGTACGCTTAAACGATGCGTTATTTGATATTCAAATCGTGAGTAGCCTTGCGTCGGATGTTGTGGTGCGTTCGAGTGAGTTAAGTGTTGTTGCCAATACAACAGTACCGGTAACGGTTGAAATACAAAATGAAACAGGTGATGCAGCGTACGTGGCGAAGGCAACGGAAGTTGCACTGAGCGCAAATCCAGCTGGTGAGTTCTCGCTTACGGCTGATCCATTCGTTCCAGTTTCGTCGGTAGGTTTTGCTCGCGGTGAGCTAGGACAGAAAACCGTGTACTACCGTTCAATGCTGGCGGGTACGATGTCGCTTTCGGCATCGGTAGCAGGACTCTCGACAACCGCAGAAGAATTAGAAGTGACATCTGATGCATTGGCGCGTTACGGCATAGCACCGAGTAGTCTTGATATTCCTCGTGGCACCGCTTCGAATCCGTTCACTGTTACCGGGTACGATATTTATGGAAATATTGTCACTCAAGCATCTGACCATACGGCGTACCTTCATAGTTCAAGCTCAACGACCGAATTTTCTGACGTTTCAGCTGAGACTTGGGGTGTTACGAGCATTGTCATTCCAGCTGGTGAGTCGACCGCACAATTTGTTATGCGTGATTCTGACTTTTCGGACGCGCCGATCCTATTAACGGTGAGCGATGCATCAAGCCTTGATGACCCCGATACAGGTGTACTAAACGGCACTGCAAGCGTAACAATAACTAGTGAAGCGGTAGAGCGGCTTACTGTGAGTACGCCGGCGCGGACCGTGGCAGCAGGCGAAGTGAGCAGTGGCATTACGGTGCAGCTTCAAAAAGAAGATGGTTCGCCTGCGTATCAAGACGGAACAAGTTTTGTTGATGTCGAGGTGGAACAGGGTGAATTCTTAGCGAGTAGCGATCCTGAAGATGTCGTGATTCGTCTTGCAGTTCCAAAGGGCCAGGCACAGGTAGCCTTTTACTACACTGGCACTGTTGCTGGCGTGTATGCCGCAGAGTTTGCGGTGGGTGCTGTAACGACCACACAGAATGTTACCGTCGAAGCTGCTGAAGCGACAGCTGGTACGTTCACGACGCCAGTGCAGACGATTCAAGCTGGGGTACCATCAGATTCATTTGTGGTTGCCTTTTACGACACATACAATAACCCCGCCACACTAAGTGGCGATACTACTGTTTCATTGGCCTCAAGCTGTGCAACTGGTGTGTTCTCGGAATCAGCTACAGATTGGCAAGCAATGAGCACTATTACCGCACCCGCAGGTGCATCGGACGCAACCTTCTACTACAGCGACATTCAGGCGGGTGACTGTACCATTACTGTTTCGATTGCAGGCTTTGAACCTATAGCACAGGCAGTGACTGTCGAAAACAATAACCAACCAGTGAGTATTTCGATTGAAAGTGCCGCGACTCAACCGCAAATAAAAGGTTCAGATGTCAGTGTCGTCGTGAGCCTTCGTAGTATTGATGGAACGATTGTGGGTGCGGTTATACCAACCACAGTACATCTTTCTACAAGCTCGGACGAAGGAGTCTTTACCCCTACAGATCTTGTATTCCAGCCAGGGGAGTCAACGCTCATTGCTACCTACTACGAACCTGCGGCAGGCGAGGTGACGCTTACGGCGCATGACCAAACCGGCTTAACCGACGAATCTTCAAGTATGACCGACGGAACGCTTTCGATTGAGTATGTTGAGGGCGCGGTTTCGGGCGTTGCGTTAACCGCGGCATCGGTAATGAATGTTGGTCAAAAATATTCGCTAACGGTTTCATTGGTTAACGAGAACGGTATACCAACGAATGTAGTTGGTGCAAGCCGGACAGTGGCACTGAGTAGCTCGCATGCAGACGGGGTCTTCTCGATAACGAGTGGCGGTGCTGAAAGCGGCAGCTTGAATGTGACGATTCCGGCTGGCCAGTCAACAGCAACGATATATTACGAACAAACCAAAACAGGACAGGCAACACTCCGCGGAACGTCGAATGGTACTGTTGCCGGTGAAGCCGAAGTGACAGTGCTTGCGGGTGAGGTCGCAACAATCGGCTTCACGAACACGCCATACACGGGCGCGCGAACGCTTGATATTAATGAAGCTGGTACGTACACGGTAAGTTTGTACGACGAGTTCGGAAACGTAGCATCAGCTAACGAGGCACTGACGCTGTACATTGCTTCGTCGCAGCCAGGTGAACTGTCGGCAACTGAAGTGACGATTGAACCGGGGCAATCAAGCGGTGAGTTTACCTACAAGCAGTCGACGGCTGGTGCGTATACGATTACTGTCGGTACGGCGCCGAATGGTCAGCCAAGTGACATTACGGCAATCACACAAGATGGCGCGGTTGCGGCGGTGAAACCACAATCGTTTAGGTTTGTTCAGGATGCAATTTCGCTTGAACGTGGTGCTGTGTCTGGGCAGATTACCGTCGAACTCTTAGATGCGAACGGGCAGGTGGTCGCAGCAAAGGACACAAGTCAGTTGATACGACTTTCTATGCAAAGTGGGTCGGGACAGTTTGCGAAAACAGTCAACGATACCTACGCGAACAGTCTATTCCTTAATGTTCCGGCCGGTCAATCAACAGCATCGTTCTACTACCGAAACAACACAGGTTCAGCCGAGGCGAACCATGTGATTGTTGGGGCTGCTACTTTTGCTCAACAAGAAGTTGAAGACACGTTGCCGGTGACATTGTCGTATGGTGAGGTGGTGAGCTTGCAGTTTGTAACGCCAAATCGATCACAACAAGCAACTCATCCATCGCAAGTAATGACCGTCGAGCAACGCAATCGGTACGGACGCCCGGTTCCGGCGGCACAAGATACAGTGTTGCACCTGCGTTCAAGTGCCAGCGAAACAGGAAACTTCGGAAGCAGTAAGGTAGACTGGGACGTTGATCGCCTCACGCTTCCAGCGGGAGCTGCTTCTGCGAGCTTCTACTACAAAGACAGCGCAACGGGCACGCCAACTATTACCGTTGCAGATAGCTTACCGTTGTCACCTGATGTTGGTGCGACGAATGCGAAACAGGGCGTAACGATTACCGAGCAAATCGTACCGCGTGAGGTTGATAACTTCCTTGTGACAAATATTTCTGACCCTCAACATGCCGGAACGCTCAGTAGTGTTGTGGTGATTGCGCGTGACGCCGAAGGCTACGTTGTGGAAAATTATCAAGGTACGATTCGATTCAATAGTGCCGACCCAGATGCGAAGGTGCCAACGCGTGAGTATCGTATGTACCCATGGATGCATAAGGGCGTTCTAACGGTTTCGAACGCGGTGAGCTTTTCATCACCAGGTGAAAAATCGATTTCGGTGACCGACGTCGATACAGGAATTACAGGTTCTCAAGATGCCATCACGGTGCTCTCTGCGAACGCCAACCCAGTCGCGTCGATTGCCTTTGCCGATGCGCAGTCGTCGATTCGTCTTGCGCCAAATGAAGTGTCGCCGTACATTGCCGTGCAGCTTCTTGATGCCGAGGGGAATCCAACGAGTGCTCCACTTGAAGGCTTTGAGGTTCGCCTAACAAGTAGCTCGGCGGGTGGCTCATTTGCAACTACTACCAGCGGACCATGGCAAGGTGAATTGGTAGCGACGGTTCCGGCTGGCGCAAGCTTTGCCTATGTGTACTACAGGGATAGTGTAGCGGGGAGCCCAACAATTTCCGCAAGTGACTGGGTGGCGGGTTCTGATAACACTGTAATCCCTAACGACGCTTTGCAGGTCGACGTTCACGCCCTCTATGTTGAGGGGGCTCGCGGGGTGAAATCATTGAACGCGCTGGGCAGCTACGAAGACAGTAAGTATTTGTATGCACACAATAACGCCGGAGGCATCGCCGGCCAAGTGCACGCCGAGTTTAGTAGCTACACTATGCTGGATGACGAGGCGACAGCTACACTATGGCGAACCCAGTGGCGACAGGGTGTTACATTGCTACGGAGCGATGTGGTAAATGGTGCAAGGCAAGGTACCTCGTTTGATGTAAATGACATTCGAGCAAAGGCGGGCGATAATGACTTTTATGCAATTGCAGAGTCAACACAAACCTCATTTGATGATTTATTTAGCATTGCAAGTAACCAGCAGACTATTACGGTGTCTCCGTGGAGGACGGTACTTTCGGTAGACACAAGCAAGGTGGCAACGCAAGATACACTTACGGCAACTACCAATTTTTACGAGCGTGGCGTTGCGTCACAACCAAACACGGCATTTGTATATTTGTTGCCAGCCGGTGCAACATCAACGGCCGCGGCGCTGCAGACTTGGAGCGTAGCCGAAAATGCGCCAGGAGTAACGATTAACACAGTTGGGCTGGATCAGCAGGAAACATACAGGATTCTTGTGGTGACCTATGACGCCGATGGTGAAACAACCTCACAATCAGCCAGTGAAGTATTTGGGCTACAAAGCGAGGAAGAGGAAACACCACCAGTAGTCGATGAGGGCACAGGCGAAGTGTTGCTACCTCCAGGATCAGTACGCCCAGACACAACACCAACGATTCCAACTGGTGACGATGAACCCGAAACGGCTCCGCAACCAGGGTTGCAGCCGCAACCGCAGCCGGCTCCAAGCGGCAATGGCGGCGAAACCGTTGAAGGCAAACACACAGCTATGGGCATTTCTGGCTACGTAGCGGCAACAAGCATCGCCTCTTCGGTGATTGTAATTGCGTTGCTTCGCGAAGCGTACAAAGAAGTATCGCGCGTGGTGCGCCTACGACGCCTGCTACGACGCGAGAACCAACTTGTTGAGGATAAACAAACGTTCTTGTCGCTGGGTGCACATTATTTGCGAACACCGATTGCTATTCTTGATGCGGCGGGAAGTATGGTTGGGCCAAATGCCGGCACCCTTCTTGCGCCAATTGTTCAAAGTCTAAAAACAAAGTCAGAGCAGCTACTGGCGAATCAAAATACTGCGGCGTTGACCGAAATTGATAGTTCGGAAATTAAGCACGCATCACGCAATGCGCTACTGTCGGTGTACTTCTGGATACCAATCATTTTGTCGATTGTATTAACGGTCGGTATCAACTGGCTCTTAGCGGCTGCGCAAAACGGCGTAGCGAGCAATGCTGCAGTAGTGTATATGACTGTTATAGCAATTGCCATCGTGCTGGCGGCGTTCTTTGTGGCACGTACGATCATTATAAATCGTGAACGCGAACAGCTTCACGCGGCACTCGAACGACGTCGCGAGGCACTGTTTACTGCGAAGTCACAGTTTATTCAAGCGGTAAAAGATGGTCTATCGGGTGACGTGCGCCGACTGAACGAGCTTAAGCAAAGTTTAGCGATTAACCAGAACCCATCGCTCGTAGGTCCAATTAATGAAAGCATCGAAAAGCTAAATTCGCTTACTGGAAAGTTAGCATTGGCGAGCCACATTAACGGTGTACCGCTGAACCCAACTGAGGTGTCGGCTGATGTATTGGTTGCAGGAGCGGTGAATGCCCATGTCGATCAAATTAGCCAAAAGCAGTTGAAGGTAAACAGGAATATAGTGGGTCACAGCGGCATAAAGCAGGATGCGCGACTTCTTAATTATGTGGTGGCGTCGCTCGTAGATAATGCTGTGAAGTTTGCACCAAACAACACCGAACTCGATGTGACTGCATCTACGTTTGGCGGATGCATGAAGGTCCAGGTTGAAAATGCAACAAGCGGCATTGGCGACGAAAGTGTGATTGAGCGTATGTTCGAACCATTTAACCATGCCGCAACCCCTGCTGATTTAACTGCTGACGGTATGGGTATGAGCTTGTACTTGAATAAGTTGATTATGGGTCACCTAGGGGGCTCTATCGAAGCGCGCCGTAACGCCTTCAAAAATACTATTGAAGTTATTGTTCGCGTGAACAAGACAGCTACGTTATAATAAAAGGAATTTACATGAAGATACGGCGAGATATACAGATTTGGGGAAGTGTAAAGCGACACGCAGCGGCGACTGGTCGTTGGATTCGCGCGCACAAGCGAGTGAGCAGTATCGGTGCCGTCGTACTTCTTCTTGGTATTGCAGTCGGCGTATTTTTCCTTGTTAGCCCGCAAGAAAAATCACCAAATCAAGAACTTACAGGTGTGGCGGGTGAATATCAACGCCGCTTACCCGAGCTTAAGAAGGCTGTCGACGAAAAACCCGACGATGTTGCAGCGCACAAGAACTACGCAGTCGCACTATACGCAACTAAAGATTTAGACGGTGCGCGCAAACAGTACGAAGAGGCGGCAAAGCTTAACGACAAAGATGCCACAGTGTATAACAACCTTGGAAATGTACATCGCGATCTTGGAAACATTGAAGAATCAATTACGGCTTACACTAAATCAATTGAATTGAATCCAAAATCACTCAACGTATATGCAAACTTAGCGAATGTGCAGCTCTATAGGCAAAATAATGCCGAGGCAGCGATTGCAACGTATGAAAAAGGTCTTAAAGAACTTCCCGATAATACCCAGCTGCAACTTCTATTAGCAGCCGCCTATAAACAGGCAGACCAAACCGATAATGCACGAGAAACCTATCAGACAATTTTAGATCGAGAACCTGATAATAAAGCAGCAGCCGCCGGCCTTGAACGGCTGTAAGGTAAAAGGAGTAATATGGCAAGAAACGCAACAACACCGACTGTATCAGTAGAAAACTTTTCACTTGCACTTGGCGGCAAAGATATTGTTCATGATTTGAATTTTAAGGTGCAACCAGGCGAAGTATTTGCGTTTCTTGGTGCAAACGGATCTGGTAAAACAAGTACCATCCGTTCGCTTATTGGGCTATACGAAGCCACAAAGGGCGAACTTCTTGTAAACGGCCGCAAGTACACCGCTAAAGATGCGCGAACAGTTGGGTATCTCCCTGAAGAGCGCGGTCTCTACACACGCGTTTCGGCCATCGACAACCTTACCTACTTTGGTGAAATGAAAGGCATGAAGCGCGCCGAAGCTCGTCGTATTGGCTTGGAGTTTTTGAACGAAGTCGGGCTTGGCGATAAAGCCACTTTAAAGCTAAAAAGCCTTTCTGGCGGGCAGCAACAAAAGGTACAGCTTGGCGTAGCGGTTATGGGTCACCCAGACTTGTTGATTTTGGACGAACCAACGAAGGGGCTTGACCCGGTGAACCGCAAGTTGCTCCTTGATATCGTCGATCACCATAAACAAAAGGGTACGGCGGTGATTTACATTACACACCTTATGGAAGAAGTAGAGCGTTTGGCAGACCGACTGCTTATTATTAAAGACGGTCGCGCTAAGGCCTATGGCACCGTGAATGAAGTCAAAAAAGAGTTTGGTGCTCAAACAATCGAAGAGGTGTTTGTAGGAATTTATAACGATACGCCAACCAAAACTGAGCTTGCTAAAAAAGCACCGGCGAAAAAGAAGGGGGACGCATAATGTCAAAGCTTCAATCTGTTGTACGACATGAATATTTGACAGTGGTAAAGCAAAAAGGCTTCTGGGCCTACATGATTGCCATGCCACTTATTTTTTTGTTTGTATTCGTTCTAATCGGACTTTCTAATCAATCAGACAATTCATCACTTGAGAAAATAGCCAGTGACCTAAAGGGTGTAGCTGTTGTTGATGCCAGCGGGCTCGTTTCAGACGATATTGTTGCTGCGAACGGACAACAAATGCACGCGGTGAGCGAGCTTGATGCGCTGCGTGCCGACGTTGAGTCAGGTGATCGCAAGGGGCTCATTTACTACCCAGAAAACATTCTTGAAACTAGGCAGTATCAGATTTATATTTCTGGTGTCGATTTCATATTTAGCACATCGGTCAGCGAAGTGGGAGGCGCGTTGCTGCGAACCAGTCTGTATGAACCGATCGGCTCTGGTGAAAAGATTGCCTTAGCACAACTTGGTGCCGACGGCGTGACGACAACGTTCGCTAATGGTACTGAAAGTGTCGGCTTTACGCGCTTTATCGTTCCGGGTGTTATTACCGCGATGTTTATTATCATCCTCATGTTCTCTATCGGTTATATTCTTACTAGTATTTCCGACGAAAAAGAGAACCGTTCGATGGAAATGGCATTAACCTACCTTAGTCCGCGTACGCTTATTATCGGTAAGCTCATTGGCGTTGTACTAATCACCCTTACGCAGTTGGTATTCTTTGGACTTTTGGCGGCAATTGCCTTATTGATAGCGGTGAATACCGACTTCATACAACTCCCAAGTAACTTTAACCTGGCGGAACTTCCGGTTGACCCTATCTCGGTATTGTTTGGCCTTGGGTTCTTAGTTGTAGGGTTTATCCTGTTTGCGGCATGTATGGCGTTTGTTGCGGTGCTGCTTCCTTCAAAGCAAGCAAATAACTTCTCAGCACTGTTCTATATCCTTCCGTTTGTACCGTTCTGGTTTATGTGGACCGTGCTGACTGACCCTGAAAACCCGGTGGTGAAGTTTATTACCCTGTTCCCAATTACTGCACCTACTACCAGTATGCTTCGTAATACCGTTGGAAACATCTCGGTCGCAGAAGCTTCACTGAGCCTAGGTATCATGGCGGTGACTGCGGCAATTGTATTGTGGCTTGTGATTCGCGTGTTCCCTAAGGGTGCTTTGGAATTCCAAAATGCACTTTCTTGGAAGGTTATTTTCTCAAAGAAATAGCTCGTTAGTTTATGGGTTTAAGATCGCAATGCCAAATGTTAGGTACGTTGCGAAACACACCCAAGCGAGATAAGGAACCAAAAGCCAGGTTGCGGCGACTGATATTTTCTTAAATTCTCGCATTGTTAAGATGATCGCTGTAATCAGCGCCAGAATAATAGCCGCTCCAGCCCAAGGTGCATGCAGGCCGAAAAATACGAGTGACCAAATTGTATTTAAAGCAAGCTGTGCGCCAAACCAAATGTAGGCCCATTTCTTTGATTGAGCCGTACTTTTTAGAATAATAATTGCCAAAGCAATGCCCATTGCAATGTAAAGGGAAGTCCATACG
>JBOHNV010000001.1:0-61670 GCA_050730895.1 Candidatus Microsaccharimonas sp. | reverse complement strand
CCCCTACAACGGCGCGCCACTGTCCGTCCTGGCTCTTGCGAACCGGATGGATCAGCGGAAACGACGCCGTCGAGTACGGGAAGACGTTCTGCTGCTCGTTGTGGCTGAGCAGTGCGGCGACCACCAGATGGCTCGGGTCGAGCACCTGGTGTCCCATGTCCTGCGCCAGCTGGGCAGCGTCAGCCCACAGACGATTCGCCTGCGTGGACATCTTGTTCGTTGCTTCGAGAGCGGAAATCGGCATACTATAGCTCCTTGGTAGAGTGTCGAATCGAGTACGTGAAAGTATTCTCGGGGATACACATCCCCTATCTTCTGACATTACTGTAAAGGTGCCTCACTCATGAAAATTTCATTCGCATAGGTGAATTCTGCTACATTATACCATATTTTGCGTAAAAATACAATATCTATTCGTTATACGAATTGTTCGGCTACGAAACTTCCGGAGCTTCCAGATACGCCTCCATAAAGGCGTCGAGGTCACCATCTAGTACGCTCTGCGCATTGTTGGTTTCATGCTTGGTGCGAGTGTCTTTTACTAAGGTGTATGGGTGGAGTACGTAGTTACGGATCTGGCTTCCCCAATTGGCTGACTCGCCTGCTTGCAGCTCAGTCACCGAAGCGGCGTGTTGCTCTAGCTGTAACTGCGCAAGCTTTGAACGAAGTAGTTTCATAGCTGTTTCTTTATTTTGCAGCTGTGAGCGTTCGTTTTGAATCGCCACCACAATGCCGGTTGGAATATGGGTAATACGTACTGCTGAGTCGGTGGTATTAACCGACTGCCCGCCGTGGCCACCAGCTCGATAGACGTCGATTTTTAAGTCTTTATCATCTACTTGCACTTCTCCTGGGGCGTCGATTTGCGGCAACACTTCTACCAACGCAAAGCTTGTTTGGCGAAGGTTGTCGCTATTAAAAGGACTCAGGCGCACCAATCGGTGCACACCGTGCTCAGACTTTAAGCGCCCGTAGGCGTATGGCCCAGTTACTTCAAAGACGGCGGATTTGATTCCCGCCTCTTCACCCGTCGACCGTTCGATCAGCGATGTCGTCATGTCGGCGTGCTCGGCCCATCGAAGGTACATGCGCTCTATCATTTCTGTCCAGTCTTGGGCGTCCGTACCACCCGCGCCAGCGCTCAGGCGCAAAATCGCATTGTGGTCGTCGAATTCACCGTCGAACAATAAATCTTTTCGCAATGTTTCGTACTCTTTTTCGAAAGCAGAAATCTGCCCGTCGAATTCGGCAAGCATACTGTCATCGGCTATTTCCATAAGTTCGAGCATGTCATCTGTCTGAGCTTTCAGTGTGAGCCATGGATCAACCATCTTTTTAAGCGCGGCGAGTTGCCGACTTAAGTCTTGGGCGAACTGTGGGTTGTGCCAGATTTCCGAAGTTGAAAGCTGCGCCTCCATGTCGTCAATCTGCGCCTGCTTTTCATCAATGTGCAAACGCAAAAGCGCCGCATCAATTTGCGGACGAAGTTCGTTCAGGCGTTTCGTGAGTGGCTGCATCTGCTTACTACTATACAGGAAATGTAGTACACTGTCTTAGATGAAGATTGGTGTTTTTGATTCAGGAATCGGAGGCAAGGCTATTGCCGATGAATTGCAACGACTCATCGAGGGCGCCGAAGTTATTATCGTCGATGATCGCGCACATGTGCCCTACGGCGGTCGCTCAAAAGACGCGATTATTCAACTTACCGACACAGCTATCCAACCACTCCTACAGGACAGCTGCGACTGCATTGTCATTGCCTGTAACACCGCAACAACAAATGCCATCGTCGAACTACGGGCGCGCTATCCCGCTCAAAACTTTGTTGGGCTCGAGCCTATGATAAAGCCAGCAGTGGAACTATCGCGCACAAAAAAGTTCGCAGTCCTTGCAACCCCCTCTACACTGCAAAGTGAGCAGTACGCACAGCTAAAGAGTGACTGGGCAAAAGGATGTACAATTCTTGAACCCGACTGTAGCACTTGGGCATCATTGATCGAGCACGACAAGGCAGACCAAATTCCGCTGCAGAAAACGTTAGCTCCCCTACTTACTGCGGGTATTGATGTTATCGTGCTTGGATGTACGCACTACCACTGGATAAAGCCGGCTATCGAGGCGATTGTTGGCGACGGAGTTACCGTGCTCGAGCCATCGCAGGCTATTAAAAATCGCATTGTCTCGATTACCGCGTAGCTTGGCTGTGCAAATTGTTACTTGAGCGCTGTAACCGCTGCAATAAACTGGTCACCTCTGTCGGCGTAGTTTTTAAATAACCCAAAACTAGCCGCGGCCGGGCTCAGAAGCACGACGCCACCGGGCTGCGCAAGTTCGGCGGCACGGCGTGTGAAAGTTTCGGCAGTAGCGTTTTCGATAATTTCGTAACCAGTAAATCCGTTAGCCTCACAAGCATCGGCGATACGCTGGGCTTCGTCGCCTACGAGTACTGTGCGTACATCGTGCTTCGTAAGCTCATAGGCCAATTCATGAAAGTCAGACCCTTTGTACGATCCACCTAAAATAATTACCTTCGGCTGGTCGGCAAAGGCGCGAAGCGCAGCAATCGCAGAACTTGGCGTTGTAGCAATACTGTCGTCGTAGTAGTCGACACTGTTCACTGTAGCAACGTACGCCAAGCGGTGTGGCAAGCCATGGAAAGCGTTGAAGCCCTGCTTCAAAATTTCCGCCACGTCTTCGCGAGCACCAATGTAGGGCCAAGTAGCATCAATAGCAGCCAACGCATTTGTTTCGTTATGCTCGCCTTTTATGCGTAGCTCTGAAACCGCGCAAAGCTGCGTCGTATTTCCTGCTTCATCGGTGCAGTAGAACGTGTCGTCTTCGATGTGTGCGCCCTGCTGGGGGTAGCCGATTTTTTGCGCCTTTGAACCTTCGGCAATCTGCACAGCATAGCGGTTTGCAGCGTTGTACACCAACAAGTCGTTTTCGGTTTGGTGTCGCGTAATGTTTGCTTTTGCAGCTACGTATTCATCCATATCACGGTGAACATCGAGGTGCTCCTGCTCGATAAACAGCACGACAGCCGTGTGTGGCGATGCTTCAATATCCCAAAGCTGGAAGCTGGAAAGTTCATAGACCACAATATCGTCGGGCTGCACCTGTGAAAGCACACTCAAAGCCGGCAAACCAATATTACCTACCAACCATACTTTTTTACCTGCCGCCTCTAGTACGGAAGCGATTAAGCTCGCCGTTGTCCCCTTGCCTTTTGAGCCGGTCACGCCAATAATCGGCGCCGGGCATTTTGCAAAGAACTCATTCGTAGCCGACCACACTTTGCCGTCGGTTTTAATTTTATGCGGCGAAAGCCCTGCCGTCCGAACGACCATATCAAACCCGTCGAGCTGCCCAAAAGCGCCCTCGCCCACGATAACCGGTGCTTCGGGCGGATATGCAACACTGCCATCATCGCGCTCATTAACAATTGTTAATTCGTTCGCAGGGTCAGCAGACCAATATACGTAGTTCTCTTTACCTTCGACACCGTAACCGGCAATAGCAATCTTCATACGCTTAGTGTACTACTCCTGGGCTTGTGGATACAATTTCTTCGCAACACGATCATGAAGATCGATAATTTCATCGCGATCACCACTACTTACCGCAGCCAGAACCGAGATATTTGCAGCAACGAATTCTTCAGAAACTCGAACGATTTTTTCGCGCGTTACCTTACGGATCATGTCGGGAACTTTATCATAATTCTTAACGTGGTCGTCGGCAAAATAGCGGTTTGTATAAAAACCACTGATCTGTGAAACCGTTTGCGCCCCCATTTGGTAACGGCCAAGGCTAAACGATTTCGCTGCTTCGATTTCTTCGTCAGTAAGTTTTCCGTCGAGTACGGCCTTTAGCTCACGCGCAATGATATCGAATAGCGCCGGTGCAGTGTCGTGGTTTACTTGACCCGAAATATCCCAGGCACTGTCGTAAAAGCTTGCGCCACTATAGGCTCCCACATAATACGCCAACCCTTTTGAACGCGCTTTTCCGTAAATGCGAGAAGTCGCAGTGCCAGTAAGTATGTGGTTCAATACGCTCATTGCATCGAGTTCTTCGTCGTCGAGTACACGCGGCAGGGTCATTGTCCAGCCAAACGTTAAGTTTGAGGCGTCTTTACGACGAATCATAGCTGGTGTTGCACTATGCAGTTCATCACGAGGAACTTCGAGGCGGTCACCTTCTGGCAACTCAAACGATTCGAGTTGACGGATAATGTCGGCCTTGCGTCCGCGAAGCTTGCCGGCAATCACAAAACGCATATTGCGCGTGGTGTGCGTACGGCGATGATGTTCACGAATATCAGCCAATGTAACAGTGTTAATGGTCGAAAGCGCCTGACGGTACGTTAAAACATCTTCACCCAAAAGTTGTTGCACGCGTGGCCACAAAATGCGGTGATGGTCGTTTAGATAGCCAGTGAGCTCACTGCGAACATTCCCCTTTTCGGCTTCGAGTTCTTTTTCGTTAAATCGCGGTTGGCAAATACTGAGCGCCTGAAGATCAAGAATACGATCCCATTCAAAATCGGCGCAGTCGGCTTCGTATACCATGGCAAAATCCGAGGTATAGGCATTATGATACGCTCCGTTTTTTGTAAACTCGGCCTCAAAAGCACTTTCGCTGCGATATTTTGCGTTCGCACCAAAGGCCATGTGCTCCATAATGTGCGCAACTTGTTCGATATCCTTGTTTTTGGCATATCGGTTACCGGCACGGAAATGGAACTGCATGCTCATCACCGTTGCACCGGGAACATTAATAAGCAAGCCACGGGCTCCATTTTTGAGCTTTACTTCTTCGACTGTATGATTCATACGCGCCTACTATTTTCGTCCGGATTTTCGGTTCTGGCGTTGGCCTTTTTTCTTCTTGCGCGCGGCGTTCTTTTTGCGCTGTGCGTCGCTAGCGCTTTCGGACTTCTTTACCTTAAAGTCTTCGTCGCGGCTGCCTGCGGCTTTTTGAACTTCGTTCACACCCTTTTCAACGGCGTTTTCAGCAAGTCGAGTCAATTCAGTTTCGTGGTCTTCTTCGGCGCGAGCAACGGCATCGCGAACAGTTACGTGCATAATGGCACGAAGTACTTCGTCGCGGAGTGTGCCCTGAAGGCTATCGAACAGCTTTTGTGATTCGCTACGGTACTCAACGAGCGGGTCGCGCTGTCCAACGCTTCGCCAGTGAATACCTTCACGGAGGTGCTGCATGTTTTCAAGGTGTTGCATCCAAAGGGTGTCGAGTACCTGAAGGTATACTTCGCGCTCTACCTTACGGAGAATTTCAGTTTCAAGCTCAGCTTCTTTTGCTGCGTATGCCTTGTTCACTTCTTTCATAGCAAGTTCGTAGCGGTTTTTGTCGCGCTTTTCAGCACCAATCGCCTTGAGCTTTTTATCGCTGATTGGGAAGATTTCTTGGAACTCAGTGTTAAAGGTGCGGCTATTTTTCGCAGGAACATTTGTTAGTTCGCGAACCTTGCCTTCAATGAGACGTTCGATTTCGGTCTTGATGTCTTCACCTTCCAAAATCTTGCGGCGAATACCGTAGACGACACGACGGTGACGGTTAATCACGTTGTCGTACTGCACCACGTTTTTACGATTGTCGAAGTTGTAGCCTTCAACGCGCTTTTGAGCAGCTTCGAGCGTCTTACTCACCATTTTGTGTTGCAATGGCATGTCGTCGTCGACACCAATACGACTCATAAGGGTCGAGATACGTTCACCCTGGAAGATACGCATGAGGTCGTCTTCGGTTGAAACGTAAAACTGAGTGATGCCAGGGTCGCCCTGACGACCACCACGACCACGGAGCTGATTGTCGATACGGCGTGATTCGTGACGCTCAGAACCAATAACCACAAGGCCACCAAGTTCTTTCACACCCTTACCGAGCTTGATGTCGGTACCACGACCGGCGATGTTGGTTGCAAGTGTAATTGCACCCTTTTCACCCGCCATCTCAATAATCGCAGCCTCACGTTCGTTGTTTTTAGCGTTCAAGATTTCGTATGGAACCTTTTCTTTGTCGAGGTGAGCAGCAATTAACTCGTTTTTAGCAATTGATGCAGAACCAACAAGAACCGGACGACCTTCTTTGTGGTGCTCTTTAATAACATCGGCAATGGCCTTGATTTTCCCCTTTTCAGTACGGAAAATGAGGTCTTCGCGGTCTTCACGTGCAATTGGACGGTTCGAAGGAATTTGTACAACGTCGAGCTTATAAATTTGCTGGAATTCTTCGGCTTCGGTAAAGGCAGTACCGGTCATACCAGAAAGCTTTTTGTACAAACGGAAGTAGTTCTGGAACGAAACTGTCGCCAGTGTCATGCTTTCTTGAAGAATAGCTACTTTTTCTTTTGCTTCAATAGCCTGGTGAAGACCTTCGTTGTAGCGACGACCGTTCATAAGGCGACCGGTAAATTCGTCAACAATAACTACTTCGCCATCTTTCGTAACCACATAGTCTTTGTCGCGTTTGAACAATGTTTGTGCGCGAAGTGCTTGGTCGAGGTGGTATACAGAACGAACATATTCTGGACTGTACAAGTTTTTTACACCAAGAAGCTTTTGGACTTTATCGACGCCTTCGTCGGTAAGGGCGACCATCTTACGCTTTTCGTCGAGCGCGTAGTCGGCTGGAACAAGCTTAGAGGCTACGCGAGCGAATTGCTCGTAGCTTTCAGGGTTTTCGCTGGCAGGCGCACTAATAATAAGTGGCGTACGAGCTTCGTCGATAAGGATAGAGTCAACCTCGTCGACGATGGCGTAGTGAAGTTCACGCTGACGAAGCAAGTCGACTTCGTTTACCATGTTGTCGCGAAGATAGTCGAAACCGAATTCGTTGTTGGTACCGTACGTAATGTCGGCGGCGTATGCCTCTTTACGGGTAACCGGGCGGAGTTTTTTCATGCGAGGGTCGGTGTGATCCTCGTTGTCGTATTGTGGGTCAAAAATAAACGAAGCGTCGTTTACAATAACACCCGTAGAGAGGCCGAGGAAGTGATATAGCTCACCCATCCAGCCGGCGTCGCGTTGCACGAGGTAGTCGTTGACCGAGACAACATGCACACCCTTGCCCTCAAGAGCGTTGAGGTAAACAGGAAGGGTTGCCACGAGGGTTTTACCTTCACCGGTCTTCATTTCAGCGATATCGCCTTCGTGGAGCACCATACCACCAACAAGCTGTACGTCGAAGTGACGCATTCCGAGAACGCGGTTACTTGATTCACGTACCAACGCAAATGCATCAGGAAGAATTGTGTCGAGTGTCGTTCCCTTTTTGGCAAGTCGCTTTTTAAGAACCTCGGTTTGCTTTTTTAATTCAGCTTTAGAAAGCTTCTTGTATTTGTCTTCAAGGGAATTAATTGCAACGACTTTTTTATCGAGTCGCTTTAGAATCTTCTTTTGTGGGTCGCCAAAAATCTTGGTAAGCGTACCCTGCCTTGTAATTGCCATTCTCGTGTACCCCGCCTTTCAGGAAATAATTCGGTAAATTACTTACGAATTATTATACGGTCTTGCGGGGTTATACACAAGGGGGCGCACGGGTGTATTTGAGGGGGATTCTAGTGTGTCGTGACCTTGCGCGTCATAATAGAATCTTTGTATTTTCGCAGCTGTGAAACAAGCTTCGCTTCAACAATATCAATCGCCGCATGCATATTCATAGTAGAATCTTTGGCGATAATCGTCTTTTCAGGGACTTTAAGAATAATTTCTGCTTCGTATTTATTACCATGGTCACGATTGACCTGACGAAGCTTCACATCTGCCACGACCGTCTTGCGAGCGTGTGGCGGGATATATCGATCGAGCCTACCAACCCTATCCAGTATGTACTTTTGCATTTTTTCACTTACGTTGTACTTGATGCCGGTGATATCAATAGATGCTATCATATCTTCCCTCCTTGGATGTGGTTGGTTGATAGTCTTATTATAACTCAGGTGCGAGGGAAAAGTAAGCTTATGCTTGTCTAGCCTTGCACCCAGGTTTCCCAGCCATTTGAGTATAGGAACATACGACTATTAGAGGTTGCGTCATTTGTTGCGACACCAGCGTCCGTACATAACGTCACCGATGAAGCACTGTTCGAGGATGTCATTTCACCAGTACCGGCTGTGCCGTATCTGAAAACTTTACCCGATTTACTCTGAGCGGCAAACGTGTATCGAGCCTCTTGGTTAATTGGGCTGCAATATATAACGTTATAGTTTATTGAGCCAGAAATAAGGAGTGTATCTGTATACGAGTTCTTCGAGACTTTCAGACCAAGCGTCGTCAACTCTGCGCCTCGAGGAAGCCTTCCCTCTTTTACCCTGAACATCTCAACCTTTGTCGCCAACTGTTTAAGATCACTTTGCACTGCCGAGTCGTGGGCACTATTTTGAATACCCGAAAACGAAACGATGGTGATTGCTGCCAAAATAGCGATAACCACAATAACTATAAGGAGTTCAACAATAGTAAATCCGGTAGATCTCGCCTTTTGTTGTCCTGTTTTTATGTAAGATTCCCACGCCTGCATATGCATCTATCAAATCACATCGGCTGCATGACTGCAACCATCGCAAACCGCCCTTCAACCGATTTATTGCCTTTTATAAATTCACTATGAGAAAAATAGTTGTCATCGGTTGCGGTATCGGCGGGGTTATCAGTAATATTTTCGAGCAGCACGCCAGCTCTTTGTAGCTGCTCAAATACCGCTTCCTTCATGCCACTACCGCCAAGCTTGAATATTGGGTAGGCTTGTTTATTTGGAGCTGGAGATAGCCATACCTTTAGGCGTTCGGGATTGCTACCAAATTTTTCAGCTAAAAATGCAACGCTCCGCACCCCACCATCTTGCTCGAGGCTATGTCGGCCAAGATGCGAAAGCATCAAGACTCCATTCTCAGGGTCAAACAAGGTTGTTGCTACACAATCGGCTACCGGCAGAAAAAGTACATGCCCAGGATTCGCGGTAACAAGCGCGTCGCTATACTCACGACTCGGCCCTTGCATCCCCTCACCTTTACGCGAGGTGTCAACAATTCGGTACCGGCAAAAGTCTTTTTGGTCATACGATATATGCACACGTGTTGCATCATTAAGAGCAATCTCCTGCTCTCTAAGCCAGGTGGCTCGGCTTTGAATGACCGTCTTGTTTGTTTGCTCGGTGGGAGTATACATACTTCCATCTTGCACTTGTGAAACAGCAACATGAACACTATGCATGAGTAGTCCCTTTAATAATTACAGAATGGTTTTGCCACCAAGGTATGGACGAAGCGCCTCAGGAATAACAACCGTGCCGTCTTCTTGCTGGTTGTTTTCGATAATCGCAATCATCGCGCGGCCTAATGCAAAGGCAGTCGCATCGTTGGTGTGAATGAGCTCAAGGTCACCAGCATGCTCACCCGTTTCGCGACGAACGCGCGTTTGAAGGCGACGCGCCTGATAGTCGGTCATGTAGTCGGCGGTGTGTGTTTCACGGTATTGGTCTTGCCCTGGTAGCCATGCTTCCATGTCGATACCACGAGCGTTCGGCTTACCAATATCGGCAGTACATTTTTGAATAACGCGGTATGGCAACCCGAGGCTGGCAAGCAAGTATTCTTGAATTGCCACCATTAGTAGGTGTTCTTTTAGGCCATCTTCGCCCACGGTAAAGCTTTCCATTTCGAGCTTGTCGAACTGGTGCATGCGAAGAATCCCTTCCATGTCTTTTCCGTACGTACCAGCTTCGCGGCGGAAGCTTGTTGCGTAGCCTAAGTAGCGAACTGGAAGTTGCGCTTCGACAAGAATCTCGTTGGCGTGCATACTACCCATAACGTGTTCAGCACTTCCTTGTAGCCATAGGTCGTCGTCTTCGAGCTTGTAGCGATCATCGCGCGGTTCAAGGCGGTCCATAGCGTCGTAAAGCTCGGTTCGAATCATAAGTGGTGGCAAAATTGGCGTGAATGGGTTCGTAGAAATTCCTTCAAGGCCAGCGTCTTTTGCGATCTTCTCGATCGTTGCTTCGTCGCTCAGCGCATTCATTACAAACTGAACAATAGCAAACTGAAGTTTTACAAGGTCACCCTTAATGTATGCAAAGCGGCTTCCGGCTACTTTTGCTGCACGTTCTTTATCGATCCAGTCGCGTTGTTCGGCGATTTGCCAGTGGTTACGCGGTGCAAAACTAAACTTAGTTGGCTCGCCCACTTCCTTAGCAACAACATTTTCGTCTTCAGAAGCACCAACTGGCACATCTTCGAGTGCCATGTTTGGCACGGTTTTTTGGAGCTTCAAAGCGTCTTCTTCAACAAGCCCAAGGCTTTCTTCAAGCTCGGCGAGCTCTACCTTAATTGCCTTGCCTTCATCGATGATCGCTTGGTCTGGCTTGCCAGTAGCGCCCTTCATTTTTGCAGCATTAGCATTGCGGCGTTCACGAAGTTCATCGGCGCGAGCAGAAAGCTGACGACGAGCATCGTCGAGCTCGATAAGCTTTGCGATGTTTACTGAATAATTTTTGCGTTCAGCATTTAGTTGTACAGCCTCGGCGTTTTCGCGGATGAATCGAATATCTAACATAATTACTGTAATTGTAGCATATTTTACAGAGTACGAGGCGAAGAAACGGGCTAATGACCCGTTTCTTTCTAGCCTCGACGCAGTAGCTTTGTTACAAAGCCACCAAGTCTCGTTTGTCGCTTCGTTGGAATGCCCTCAAGGGTGTTCACCTCTCCAGTAGTCGCCTTTAGCTTGGTATCGATATTAGCTATCTCATACTCGGCGATTATTGCGGTCTGATAGTGGTAGTCTTCAGGGGCGATTTCGCCGCGCTTAAATGCCCTGCTCAGTTCAGCGTACCTATCTTCAGCATTCTGGCGCGCGTCTTCAAGTCGAATAACATCAAGGAGTACATCAGCTGTTGTTCGTTCGCTGACTTCTTCAAGGCTTCGGTTGCTCTTTTCGCTATCCATGACCGGTATATCTTTCGAGTGTGTTTATGTTGTTTGGTAAACTGGTTACATTATACCACTTATGTTTTAAAAAGTCAATGGCAGCGAGCGAATGTGGGCGGCGCAGTCAACGGTCTCTTAAGTGTACCCGCGCCGCCCGCGTTCGCTCCTCTATTTTTTACTCAGTGCGTAATGCTTCAATTGGATCAAGCTTGGCAGCCTTTCGAGCTGGAAACCACCCTGCTAGCATGGCAATGACAATCAAAATGATAATCATGACAGCAATTGGAATCGGCAAGAACACCAGCAGATGCGTGTCGCCCAGGCTGAGCATGCCAGAGATCCAAGGGTTTAATGCAAGCCCTGCAATAACCGCAACAGCAACACCAATAACCCCACCAAGGAATCCAATCCAGGCCGCTTCGAACTGGAATAATCGACTCACGCTACGGCCACGCATACCAAGAGCCTTCATGAGGCCGATCTCGCGGGTTCGCTCAAGCACGCTAATGTACTGCGTGTTGATGATACCAAACACGCTGGCGATGAGTGCAATAACGCCGAAGCCAAGGACAATACCTTGTAGTGTATTCACAACAGTAAACACGACACCTTGGAGGTCTTTTGCGGTTTGGGCGTACAGCTCATCATTTTTAAGGTCGGCCTTTACGGCTTCTGGGTCAACACCCGATTTCACCACTGCGGTCACACCAAAGTACTTTTGGTACTGGTCGGTACCCTTAGTGACGAATTCGTTAATAGCTCTCGCTGCACTTGGGGCAATTTGCGCATCGGTGACTGCAGTAAGCGCCTCGGCAGCCTTGGCTGACACCGCACGTACCGTAAAGGTAAACGTTTCTGTTTGCGGGGCAAGCAGGTCTTGTACAGCTTCTTCACCGCCAGTGGCGAATGCAGCTTGGAGCTGTTCGGGAGTTGGATTAGCAGTCGCTTGTGCTGCAGTGAGGACTACCTTCTTACCAATCAAGTCCTTGGCGGAATCGACAGCACCCTCGCTCATCAAGGTCTCCACATAGGCATCCGGTAAAACGATTTCGTCGTCGGCAATATCGGTACCTTGCGCGGGGAGCGAGCCGTAGGCAGCACTTCCAAGCACGGTTGCGTTATAGGTTGTTACGCTACTTACAAATTTTTTGTCGCTCTCGCCAAATGTCATGAATTGAATTTGTGGCGAGTAGGTTGGCACCACATTCAAAAGGTCGTCGCGCGCTTCGAGCTTTTCGATGTCTGCTTGTGTGATCATCTTCATCGTTATGCCCTGGGATGTGGAGGTGTTAGGGTCGTACACGCGAATTGAGCTTTGTGAAACTGCTCCGCTGGTTAAGCCGTCGTCCTTCACGATAAATAGCGCTTGAGGGTTAACGTTCGAATTAATGAGATTATCTGCGTACTGACGCGCACCCTCACCTGCTGCAAGCGAAATGGTGATCGTAAATGCACCCACCGCGATTGCGAGGCTTGTAAGGATGGTTCGTGCCTTGGCGTTTCGCAGGCTACGGCCGGCTCGTCGTGCGATATCAATGGTTCTCATGCGCTGCCTCCTCGCGTACTGCGTCGCTGTCTAGTTTTTCAATGCCAGGTAGACGATCGTCGTCGTCGCGGCTGTCACCAAATTCTGGCTCGGGTGGTTCAGGTGATTCAAATGAGCCTTCAATGCGGTCAATTTGCCCGTCTTTAATGTAAATTTGAATATCACATTTTTCGGCAAGGTCGGGGTCATGAGTCACGATAATGAGCGTACTCCCGCCTTGCTTATTGAGACCAAACAAGAGATCTTCGATTTTTTCACCGGTGGTAGAGTCGAGGTTACCGGTTGGTTCGTCGGCAAAAATGATACTTGGCTCGTTCACGATAGCACGTGCAATCGCCAGACGCTGCTTTTGCCCACCCGAAAGGTTACGTGCTTTTTGTTTGGTTTTGTCAGTTAATTCTACAAACTCGAGAGCCTGTGTAATACGGTCTTTTCGAGCCCGAATACTCATGCGATTAATTTCGAGCGGTAGCGCAACGTTGTCGTATGAAGTTTCATTGGCTTGTACAAAAAAAGACTGGAAAATAAATCCTATTTTCTCTGAGCGAAACTTATCAACTGCCTTATTTTTTAACTTCAAAATATCGACACCGTCAATAATAACTTGCCCCATTTCTGGGCGGTCGAGACCGCTCATGGCATGCATTAACGTCGATTTACCGCTCCCCGACTTTCCAACAATCGCAACACTCGCCCCGCCTGGAATAGTAAAGCTGACATCGTTAAGCGCAGTAAACGTACTGTGCTTTTTGCCATACGTCTTAGTGACGTTTTTGACTTCAATCACGTGTGACTCCCCTCCGTTTTTACTCTTTATATTGTAACACGGCACCCCTATTGCGGAGCGCCGTGTTTTTGTTATTTGGAGACTACGTTGCTATTAATTGTACCTATAGCTGTACTCATCGTCGTAGGCCTCGAAGTCATCCTCATCGCCGACGATTACAACCGCACAGCTCGTTTGGTGTGACTTCGCATCCATAACAGTAGTGTTGTAGGTCATAGTGCCTGCGGTAACTCCAGCCACGTGTACTCGAGTATTGTCACTGTAGGTATTGCTCGGGCAAACGTCGGGTTGCGTTATAGTCAATTCGCGGACAGTCCCAGCAGTTACTGAAAGGTGTTGTTCGGACACTACAGTAAGGCTCTGGATTGAGCTTGAGCTGAGGTCAATTGACCCGTTACCGCTCGCCGCAAGTGAGTTAAACGCTCCGCTCACACTTACATTACCCTCTTCACCATTTTTTACAGAAAGCGATGCCTGGGTTAAACCTGCATACTCTACCGTAGAGTTTTCGCTCTTAATAGAATCGAGCGCTGGGCCGTATACAGTGAGTTCTGGCTGCACAAATGAGTTGCGGAAACTTTCTGGAACACTAACTGAGATCTTGGCGGTGGTTCCATCAACAGTAATTGTTGGCTTGGTTGATGGTAGTGCACTGAGCTCGTAACGCGCAGGGCCCTCGTCGACAACGTAACGAATCTGTACAGAGCCGCTAAAGAAGTATTCTTTATTTGATTCGTTTTTAGGGTGTACTGTCGTAAACTCGACAGTTTTAACGCTTGCAAATTCCTTCGAAAGGTTTGCCTTTGTTTCACGTACCATGCTGCGCGTTTCATTAGCAACACGCCACGACTGACTTGTTGAAATACCAAGTACCGCTGCAAATGAGGTGATTCCAAGGGCTATAATAATCACCCCGCTCACTACAATACGCTTGTTCAGCTTTCGCGCCAAAAATGCGTACGCAATAAGACCAAAGAGTGCTGTGAGGAGCAAAAGTCCAAGAACGACGATAACGAAGACGAACCACACGATCCACATCTCGCCCTCGCCGAGACCCGCCATTCCATTCATCATATTTACAAACTGGTCGTTGAATGTAAGCGCGCCAATAATAAGCCAGGCGGTCACAAGGAAGGTGCCGACGGCGCTCAAGAGACTGGCGATCCCTGCACCAACAAACACTACCTGCTGGAGAATTGGCGTACGAGGAACCGCCGTAACACCTTCCTCCTCGGCGTTTAACGCACGGATTGATTCGAGCGTTACATTCTTACCGGCAAGCTGCAGCTTTTCAGTCGCCGTGCGTGCCAATGGAACCACGATCCACATTACAATATATACAAGTGAAGCAAACCCAAATGAAATGAATAGCAGTGCGATAAATGCGAGTCGCACCCATAACGGGTTCACGTTGAAGTATGTTGCGATACCACTCAGCACACCACCCAACACGGCGTCGTCAGCAGATCGGTAAAGGCGTCGGCCTGATGGTTGCTCGGGAGCCGTAGCGCCTACGGCAATGTCGCCCTCGCCGTCGGCAAATTCGTGCGGCTCACCAAGTTGGGCGCGAATCGCTGCAACGTCGTCACTTCCAATAACACCTCCTGGCTGCACGTTTCGCTCGGCCAATAGCTCGGTCATGCGAATTTCTATATCTGCAAGTACGTCAGTATCTTGCGTGTAGCTTTCGAGACTTTTAATATATTTTTCTAATTGTTTTTTAGCCGCAACTTCTACGTCGTACGCGGTTTTTGCGATGTGGATTCGGGTAATTTCGTTCATCGTACTCTCCTTATAATTTCTTTAGTGTTGCGGTTAATGCGGCGATTCGTTTACCCACTTCTTCAACGACCTCACCTCCAAACTGGGTGGTCTTGTAGTATTTTCGCGGCGGACCCTGTTCGCTTTCTTGCCATTCATGCGAAAGCAAGCCATCTTTTTGCAAACGACTTAAAAGCGGGTAGATAGTCCCCTCGACTACTACCATTTCGGCGTCGCGCAGTGTGGTAATAATATCGCTGGTGTACTTTGGCTGATGCGAACAGGTCTTTAATACGCAGTATGCCAAAAAACCCTTGCGGAGTTGGGTCGCAAGTTGCTCGGCATACGCAGCGCTGGTTATAGTTTCGTGTGTCATGGTTCTATGTTATACAAGGTACTATAATTTGTCAAATAGTGCGGATAGTCCGCGATAGCTGCGCTACGCAGTTCACTGGCTTGCGCCTTGTCGCTCGACTGTGCAGTTCTTTGCTGGCTGCGGAACTCGCTGTGCTCAGACAGTCCTCGCCAGGGCAGGAACTTTACAGTCGAACTCCAGGGCTCGCCAGATACCGCGTTTCGTAGCTATCGCGGACTATCCCGTTATTTCCCAAATTAGCGAACTGTACAGCATAATCCTCAGCGGCTAGCACTTAGGCAACAGACCCTACCAGCCGCCGCCTCCACCACCGCCACCGCCGCCACCAGATGAGCCTCCCCCACTCGAGCCACCTGAGCTTGAACTTGCACCACCGCTATAAGATGCCGATTGCGTAAAGCTGCTCATTGCGGCACTAAAAACGGCTGCATTAAAGACAGTATTGCCGCTATACCAATCTGGGCTCTGGTTTGTTTGTTGGTAGAATTCGCCCAGGCGTTTAGACCAGTCTTTCTCGTGACCAAATAAAATGGCGTACGGCAAGACTCGTTCGTATAATTTTACTAACTGACCAGGGTCTTCGGTATTTACGGCAAAGCCAACTTTCTCGGCAGTGTCTGGCCCCTGCAGGAAAGCCAACCGCTGCGTTTCTGATGCCTTAATGTACTTATCGAGGCCTTTTACATAGCGGCGAAGTTCAAGACCCTTGTCGGTAAGGGGGCGAATAACACTTGCATACGACCAAGCAAATACCGTTACAAATAACAGTGGTATCGAGAGCGTCAAAACTCCCACTATCGTCAGTAGTATCGCCCATACTTTCAATACCTTTGAAGCGTCGGCATTTTTATGGCGAAGCTGATAGACGCCTTCTACAAGCACCTTTAGTTTTTTGTCGTTATCCATCGTGCGGGCGCTGTACTTGTAGTTTGTCTGTAGCGACTTCAGTGCCAAGCGACCCCCTTCTTTTGGCAAGCCATCAAACATGTCGCTTAGAATTTCCTGCTCTTCGGCTAGCAGTAGGTTTGGATCTTTTTGAATAACAATGTCGTATTCGGCGGCTTTCCACGTCGATTTCTCTTTGGTTTCAATAATTGCGATGTACCGACGCACGGCTAGATCAATCAGCTGGGCTGAAAACGCATAGAGCGGTGAGCCCGCAATACTCGAGGCAACCAGTACACTTGCATCCTTGGGTGGAATATACTCGGTCACGATTGTGTGCATTTCAGAAGATCGATATGTACGACGATAATACAGTACCGTTAACAAAGTCAGTACAACAAATACCACTGGAATGCTGGCAAATTGAATAATTACCCAAGCGGCTTTTAAGATGTCCCATAGAGATGCCTTATACCCGGCAAACGTACCGCTCGTAAAGCCAAACGCAACCGTCGCGTTTTCACCGCTTTTTAGGTTTTCTGCGACCAGTGCATATGTAGCTTCACTCGTTTTCGTAAGCTCACACCTATCGGTAGCACTAAATGCTCCCTGGTAACAGTGCACGTCGCTTGAGAGCGCCTTCGCAAGCTCGCCTGTCATCGACACCGATACGGTTAACTTTTCAATTGGCACGCGCCATTCAGTGCCATTAGTATCCCAGTACCATTCATCGCGCTGAGTGTTGCTAAAGTTTTTAGTGACGTCGCGTTGTGTATACACAATACGATACTGCTGCTCGCCGTGCACGTAGGTATCGGCATTACCGATTCGAAGCGTCGTCATATCACCTCTCGTTGAGGTGCTATATTCGCTGCTTCCATTTGTAAGATTTTTTACGTCAAGAATATTCAACGAAACCGAATGCCCGTCGTAGGTATGGGGAATCGCACGCTCTAGGCCGTGATTCTGATTCAAATATGGGTGAAACTTGGCGGTAATTGTTTCGGTGGTCTTTAAAACAGAACGGCCCTCGCTATCACGCGAGAGCTCGTACTGAATATCAAATGTAAGGATAGTAAAGTTATTAGTACCTTGAGCGCTGGCAGTCGGCGCTGCAAAGAATGCAACACCAAGTACAAATACGGCTATCGCCCCAAAGATACGCTTCATGCCTCTTATGATAGCATGGAGCGTTATCGCCTATCTATAGTTCGCCAATAACTTCGGCAACGGTCGCAGCAATACTTTCAGTCACCTTGGCTTCGTCGGCAACGGTACCATCTGCGTTTAATTCGCGGGTAAAGTAAAGGTTCGTTTGGTCATCACCAACAACCGCTTTAAGATTTACCGCAAGTACTTCACGCGCGGTGGCATGTGCTTGAGCGGCACCACTATTCCAACCGTACCCAACAAGGCCGATCTTCTTGTGTTCCCATTCTTTACCAATCCAGTCGATAGCGTTGAGCTGTACTGGGGTCATGGTGTGATTGTATTCAGGAGTTACGAAAATAACACCATCGGCCTCG
This sequence comes from Candidatus Microsaccharimonas sp., assembly GCA_050730895.1. Taxonomy (GTDB): domain Bacteria; phylum Patescibacteriota; class Saccharimonadia; order Saccharimonadales; family Saccharimonadaceae; genus Microsaccharimonas. The sequence goes on along the minus strand of JBOHNV010000001.1, from coordinate 43,841 downwards.
GCCACGAGCTTTGTCCACTCAATCACATTCTCGTGTGCTGGTGCAAAGTCTGGAGCCATTGGTGAAACGGGCGCATCAAAGAACGGCAATGCGAGCTCTTTAAGGTTCGCTACTTTAACTTCTGCGCCTTGCTTTTCAGCTTCGGCCGCAACAAGTGGAGTGATAATTTCGTTGACGCTATTTGGTCGCACGCTACCCGTGACAACAAGAATACTAGACATTGTTAATGAATTCCTTTGGTTATATTGCTATATTTAGTATAGCAATATCTCAAAGGATTTCAACCGTCTATAGCTTTATTTGTTGCTGGATTCTTCGTTCGCAGGCTCTTCAAAGGCAACTTGCGGGTACAGCGCCTTCGTAACTTCATCGTATTCTTGGCGAAGCTGCGGGAACGGCACACCTTCACGGGCAGTCACACCTTCAAAGATCCAAAATACACGTTCGCTCCATCCCCAGCCACAAGCTGGCGGCATGCCGTATTCCAGCATTTCAACAAAGTCGATATCAAGCATCATCGCCTCTTCATCACCAGCATCGCGCATGTTCTGCTGCTCAACAAAGCGATCGAGTTGGTCGATTGGGTCGTTAAGCTCCGAGAAGCCATTCCCAAGCTCTGAACCAGCGATTACCGGCTGAAAACGTTGAACGGTCTCAGGGTTGTCGGGATTGGTTTTAGAAAGCGGGCTAATAAAAGTTGGGGTGTTTACAAGCCATACTGGGCCAGCAACGTCTTTACGAATATTCTTCCAGAGCTTGTCGATACCGCGAGCACGATTTTCGGTCTGTTCTACTTCGAGCTTATTGTCGGCGAGCGCCTTTTTCACTTCATCAAGTGTAGACTTAAATACATCAATTCCATAGCGTTCTTTAATGATGGTGGCATAGTCCCATACTTCCCATTCACCTGCCATGTCGACATCGAAATTACCAAGCTTAAACTGCAATGTACCAAATGTCTTTTGCAGTACATCTTTGTACATTGCTTCCATAAACTTGACGCCGTCTTGCCAGTTAGCATACGCCCAGTACCACTCCATCGCTACGTGCTCTGGAAGATGTTCGTCGGAATAATTTTCATTGCGGAACCGTGGCCCAATATCGTATACCTTTTCAAAGCCAGCACCAAGTAGGCGCTTCAGCGGAAGCTCGTGACTGATACGAAGGTAGAAATCTTGATCAAGTGCATCCATATGGGTGACAAATGGATTAGCGTCAGCACCACCAGTAGTGTGTTCGAGCACCGGAATATTCACTTCAATAAAATCATTGTCGTTTAGAAAATCACGCGTTGCTTGCCAAAACTTTGAACGGCGCACAAAACGCTCACGCACATCGAGGTTTACGTTCATATCGACGTAACGGCGACGCATACGCTCTTCTTTATTCGTAAAGCCGTCAACGGCACTTGGCATCGGGCGAAGTGCCTTAGTAAGGAGGCGGAGTTTTTCAACCTGCACCGAGACTTCACCGGTTTTCGTTTTGATAACCGGGCCGGTTGCTTCAATAAAGTCGCCAGTATCAAGGAGCGGTAGATCTTCCATAGCAAGCACGCCGTTAGCGGCATCGCGCTCACCTACATTGCCAGCCTGCAAGAAAAGCTGCAATTCAGCAGTTTGGTCGCGCACGACGATAAATGCAAGTTTACCGAATTTTCGAATACCCATGACTCGACCGGCAACGGTAACCGTCTGGTTCTCGAGTGTTTCAAAGTTGCCTTTTACCTCACCTGCATTGTGGCTGCGGTGACTATCAGCAGGATACGGGTTAAACCCGAGCTCCTTGAGGTCTGCAAGCTTGCGCAGACGCTCATCACGAAAATCTTTTAGTGTCGACATATCAAGCAATAGTATATCACACCCCTGTTGCTGACGGATATACCGCCACACCAAAAGCCCCTTTCGTTACTTCCGAAACTTGCTTCACGCAAATAAAAATAAGGGTCTCTACGCCTTATTTTTATTGGTTACGCGAAAGTGTTCTTGAAGTAATCAAAAGGGGCTTTTGCTAGCCAAACTACCCAACAGCAACAACGGTGTAGTTAATATCGCCCTTAGGGGTCGAAATAGTAACCTTATCGTCGACTTTTTTGCCGTACAGTGCCATACCAATTGGAGATTCGTTACTTACTTTTCCCTCGATAGGGTTTGCTTCAACTGGACCAACAATAACGTATTCTACCTTTTTGCTGCCAGTTTTAAGTTCAACGCGGCTACCAAGACCAATAGTGCTCTTTTTAGACATCTTAATAATGTCAGCATTGGTAATAATTTCTTCAATTTCAGCAATGCGCGTTTCAAGAAGACCCTGCTCTTCGCGAGCGGCGTCGTATTCGGCGTTTTCACTGAGGTCACCAAAGTCGCGGGCGTTTGAGATTTTCTCGGCAACTTCGCCGCGTCGTGACTTTAGCTCAACCAATTCAGCTTCAAGCTCTTTCTTACCTTCAGCAGTGATTTGATATTGTTTTTTCATTCTAAAATTTCCTTTTCAAAAACTTTCTTCCACTTGGCTTAGTGGAACCCCCTACACTATATGTAGCGTAGGGGGCAGTTAGATGCACTCTAGTTATGCTATTTTAGCAAGCAGCTCGTCGAGTGTCAATAATTCAGTGTCGCCACCTGTGCGGCGTGTAAACTCGAGCTTGTTCTCCCCTAATAGGCGTTCGCTAATGGTAACACGATACGGGAGCCCAATCAACTCTGCGTCGGCGAACTTAGCGCCCGGGCGTTCATCGCGATCGTCAAATAGCACCGTAACACCAGCAGCTTGGAGCTTTTCGTATAGCTCGTTCGCCTGCTCAACAACGTTTCCAATACTTACAAGGTACACTTTGTATGGTGCAATATTCTCTGGCCACACCAAGCCCTTATCGTCGGCGAAATGTTCGGCAATCAGCCCCATGAGGCGACTTGGACCGATTCCATAGCTTCCCATAAGTACTTCCTTTGAGCTGCCGTCTTCGTCGGTATAGGTGAGCCCAAGGGGTTCGGAGAAACGCGTCCCTAGAGTAAAGATATTTCCCACTTCGACTGCCTTCACTTCTTCTAGCTCGTCGCGGCTCACGCCCAACTCCGCTAGCACCTCGTCATTGTAAACTTCTTCGTTAATGGCGATGTTCTTTTCACGGTGCAGGTAAATAATATCTTCTCCTACATCGCTAATTGTTTGGAACTCGTGGCTAAACTTTGCAAAACTTCCGCCACTCGCAAATGTTTTAAAGGTACTGTCGCCGAGGCCAAGGCGTTCAAACACTCGGTTGTAGGCTTCGGAAATCTTTTCATAAAAAGCGTCGTGCTCTTCTTGGGTTCGACTAAAGCTGTACAAGTCTTTCATCCAGAATTCGCGACCGCGCATGAGGCCACTTTTTGAACGGAGTTCGTTGCGGAACTTGATTTGGAACTGGTACGGATACACCGGAAGGTCTTTGTAGCTTCGGATGTAGTTTTTCATGAGCTTCGTGAGTGGCTCCTCGTGGGTTGGCGCAAGGCCAAGTTCGGTACCATTTGCCAGCTTTGTCTTAAACCACACGTCCATGACATTGTCGTCCCAGCGGCCCGAAGTTTTCCAGACATCGCTATTTTGCAGTGCGGTCAGACTAATCTCGTTCCCACCCACACTGTTCATTTCTTCGCGAATGACCTGAATGATATTTTCGAGTACCTTTTTTCCGAGTGGCAAGTACGCATACACGCCAGCCATCTCTTTGTATACAAACCCAGCACGAATTAATAGCTGCGCATTTTTGGCAACTTCATCGGCTGGAGCGTTCTTCAACGTCTTGGTAAAAATCTGTGATATTCGCATAATTACCCTCCTAGTGTACTAAGTAGCGTCGGATTAATAAAGAGGAAGTAATACGCGATGCCGTTTTTCATCATGTGAAGCAAAATTGCTGGCCATAAACTTTTCGACACGACTCGCAGTAAACACATAACAACGCTAAGGACAAAGACATCGAGCGCCACATTCCATTGGCCGTGTACTGCAGCGAATAGCGCGCTGGTTACCAAAATCGCTAACCAGAGCGGTACATACTTACGGAGTTTTCCAAACAAGTATCCTCGGAACAACACCTCTTCGGCGATTGGCGCGATAATTACCAAACTTATAAAGGCCAGGATATATTCGAACTGCGTCGTAACTTCAGCAAAACCAGTGTCTTGGGCTTGTTCAAAATTAATGAAGGTTAGGTACTGTACGGCAAAACTCATTACAAGAGTGGTAAGGATTAAGTACACCACCATTCCGGCTGGCGCCCAAATAACATCCATCCAGCTTGGCATGCGATGAAGCCCTAGCTCTTCCCTTGTAGTGGCTCGCCGTTTTATCAGCCATGGCACGCCAATCACCAGTGCGATCGAGAGCGCGTAGATAATCGCTGCAGCAGTAGCGTTAAAGATAGAACCGTTGACGTTCGCAAATGAAACCCCGAGCCACTGAAGCACAGATACACCGGCGAGCACCAATGCCTGTGCCAGCATAAAGCTTAAGAATACCCAAGCTGGTAATCCAAGCGCGTACAGAATTCGTTTACCTATTGGTGTTTTTGGCGCTTCGCCACTCACCTGGTTTCGCCCAGCTTCATGTTCGACAAGTGAAGGCGGTACCTGTTGCTGGGGCGCGTTAGAAGAGCTTAATGACATCTGCAACCGTAATCACGACAATAAGAAGTAACAAGAGCATAAACCCAGTGCCGTGAATCCTTTCTTCTGTATCTTTTGTAAGTGGCTTTTTGAGCACCCTAAACACTGCGGTCACAAACCATCGGCCACCGTCGAGCGCAGGAATAGGCAGCGCATTCATGACAGCGAGTGTAAGCGAAATAATGGCCGCCAAAAATACAATCTGTGCTGGCCCAGCTTCGCTAGCTGCCGGGAAAATAACCCCTAGAATACCCACAGGACCCGCCACGCTTGCTCCTGCTTCGCCGAGTTGCTCTGAAGCGCGCTCGCGAGTGCCTTCGTCGATGCTCAGCTGCCCAAACAGGCCGCCAAAGAAGTTATATACTAAGCTCCCTAGCCCCTCGATGGTTACCCAAGTAAATTGCCCGGTTGTAGCTACAGCAGTAATGGGAGCCGACCATGTGGCTTTCATTGTTTGCTGCTGGCCAAGGCTTGCGCCAAAGGTCGCAGTTTCGGTGTCTCGAAGCGCAACCTGGGTCGTCTTTTGCTCGCCGTCACGCTCAAAAACAATTGGCACGGTTTCACCGCGGTGCTCTTTGGTGGCATCGACAAATTGAACTGTTTCGTTAACGTCTTCACCGGCAATGCTTCGGATCACGTCACCCTGTTCAAGGCCGGCTTTTTCGGCTGGGTAGTCTTCGACGAGTGCACCGAGCTGCACCGGAGATGCCACAATCGTTGTGTCGCCTACAACCGAGAACTGATTCGAAATAATTTTAGGAATACCGGTCGTCCAGGCAAGCGCCATTAGGAGGATCACGGCGACTATCCAGTTTACCGCTACGCCGGCCAGCAGAATTTTCGTTTTTTGCCAAAATGTCGCTGCACCGTAGTCACCCTTCTTATTGGCGGCGTCGTGTTCGCCCTGAAGCTTTACAAACCCACCAATAGGCAGCCAGTTGAGACTAAAGAGTATACCGTTTTTGAGCTTTTTGGCCCAAGCTCGTGGCGGAAAACCAATGCCGAACTCTTCAACAACAACCCCATTGCGACGCGCTACAATAGCGTGACCCAACTCGTGCACACTTACGAGTAGCACCAGCACGATCAGTCCAATTAGTATTCCCAGAATCAGCATGTTCCCCTTCTCCTCCCTCGGTCAATTTCGGTTATTTCAATAGGTTTCTTCGAACAATTACTTGCCAAAACGACGTTGCCGTTTTGCATATTCTTTCATTATAATTCCCACGTCGTCTTTTGTCATTTCTGGCCATGGTTTTTTCATAAACATAAGCTCGCTATAGGCAGCGCGCCACAACATAAAGTTCGAAAGTCGCTCTTCGCCACTTGTGCGAACTACTAAGTCTACCGGTGGTACATCGGGAGCGTATAGATTATCGGCCACTAAGTCTTCAGTGATGTCTTCTGCGGGCACACCAGATTGAACGATCTTTTTTACCGCATCGGTAATTTCAAGCTGCCCACCGTAGTTAAAACATAAAATAAGCTCGCCACCAGTGTTTGCGGCAGTCTCGGCTTCGGCTTTTTCAATCGCTTTTACAATTTTTGGATCAACGTTTTCGCGCGAACCAATAAAGCGCATACGCACATTGTGTTGGTGAAAAAGTGGCAAATCAGCTTTGACCAAACGAAGCACCAGGCCCATAAGTTTTTGGACTTCGTCGGTGCTCCGTTTCCAGTTTTCAGTGGAAAATATATACGCCGACATGTACGAAACACCCTGATTGAGTGTTTCGAGCGCCACCTCTTTAATAGCGTTGTAGCCAGCGAGATGACCCTCGTAGGTAGGTAGGCCGTGTTTCTTCGCCCAGCGACGGTTACCATCGACAATGTAGCCAATGTGCGTCGGAATCTGCGAAACGGTGTCGTCGGTCATTAAATGGTAAGGATTTCTTTTTCTTTGTCCTTAAATGCGGTGTCGATCTGTGCGTTGAACGTAGTCATAGAATCATCGATACCCTTTTCGGCGCGCTTTTGGTCGTCTTCTGAAAGCTCTTTGGCGTCTTTAAGGCGCTTCGCTTCTTTAAGAGCATCTTGGCGGATGTTACGGAGCGCAATACGTGCCTCTTCTACTTTTTCGCCTGTTTGCTTCACAATTTGCTTACGGCGTTCTTCGGTAAGGGCTGGGATTGGCACGCGGATAAGGCGGCCGTCGTCGCTTGGGTTAAGGCCAAGTGACTGGTCGGCACGAATAGCCGCTACAATAACCTGAATGTTGCTTGGGTCGAACGGTGTCACGGTGAGCATTTGTGGCTCAGGAGCAACAACGTTTGCAACCTGGTTAAGTGGCATCTTTTGGCCATACGCCTCAACGTGCACGCTGTCGAGCATGCTCGGGTGAGCACGACCGGTGCGCACCTTCTTTAGTTCATCTTCGAAGTGCGCGACTGCGGCGCTAAAACGATCTTCGTATTGCTTTGTATCAAACATTATTTCCTCTTTTCAGTACTACATCTATTATACATAACTTCACCACCGGTGGTATATTGCAAAAATAGCCTAAAAATGATATAATAGTATTGATTTATGCCTGGTGTATCACGACAACGCGAACGCTTTCCCGACGCTTTACGGCTGAGCCACGAAGCGTCTGCTGCCCTACAGCCACTCCACGACGACCTTGCTGAGGTTTCGCCTACTTTTGACGGTATCGTCTATTTTGCAAAAGACACGTGGCACAAAAATAATGCCAGTGCCGCTGCCACCGTACAGCCTCGTTCAAACGATGCCGAACGCTTTGATTTTTACAAAAACAACATTGCCCACCACCGCGTTGACCTTGGTGCAACCGCACTCGGCCTCGGCCTTGCTCTTAACGAGCCGCAATTACTTCGAAGCCGCATGAACCCCAACGCACATACCACCTGGGCGCAGCGCACTATTGTCGACAACGAGCTCACTGGCGGCGTGCAAGCTGCATTCAATTCAAAGTACGGAGCCGTCCCCACCTCTACTGAAACTATTTCCAAAATCTGGAAGCACCACGAAAAAACAGCCATTGATGTTGCTGCGGCCTTCCGAAACTTCTCTACCCAAGTACGTTCAATTGGCGACGTGCTTGAACTCGAGGCTCCCGCAACGCCAAATGCTATTCTGGCGAGCTGGGACCTTAAAAATTCAACCGGTCTATCGCATAGCAATTATGGCGCACTCCGCAACTACCTGCTTGATACCAAAAGCCTCTTTTCGGACCGCGTTGTGCCCTATGATTCATATATTCACGACACTGGAGACGGCCAAGACATTGCCCTCTTTTTACCAGAACTTTCCGATACATTTGATCGCGCCAATAAGGCCGATGTACGAGGCTTCGCGAATACACACGTCCTTCCACTTATCGGCCGGCTTCTAAGTGTGCATGATGAACTCGCCAAAGACTACCAGGATATTGACCCTACTATTAACTTTGCCGTTGGGCTTGGCTACGTTGAGCATGACGTCTACGACGGCCGAACGAGTCAATCATACTGGGAAAACGCCAGCCTTTTAAAAACGCACCCTACCGACGTTATTAGCTATACCCAAAGTGCTAAAGAAACGCTCTTCCCTACTACTTAATTGAAACGCTTAGATCGTCGATCCAAATATTACCGATCGTGCCACTGTTTCCTACTGAAATTGATACATTTGGGTGTGCGCTCGTAAACGTATACTCACATGTAACGAGTGTCCAGCTCGTCTTCACACCCTCATAGCCGCAGGCCGTTAGGAGTGTTCCGCCCGTTCCGCCAAAGCGAATCTTCGAGTTACCATTTGTTCCATTCCAGTTTGAGTCAGTTCGAAGCCACAGACTTACCGACACAACTTTTCCGGGATCAGCGGTGAATGGACTCTCGCGAATATACCATCCATTACTGTTAGTACCTATACGCATAGAGGCCGGCGCAGATCGGTATTGTACCGTATCGATCGTTGCTTGCGGCACGGCTACCGTTTCAGGCCGAGACTCGTCCCAGACCACAAGGTTGTGCCCAGGAGCAACCCCTTCTTTAGGTGCATTATTGCTGCTCGAGACATAATATGAGATATCACCAGCACCCGTTGCGGTTATTGCAAACAAGCCGGGTGTTACCGTAGTGTCGTTAGAATATTGATACCGCACTGAATCGGAGTCGTTAATCCCGATTTCAGACAGAGTATCCGGATACTGATTTCCGTTTCTAAGCGCGTACACCATGGCTTTCTTGGCAGCTTGTGACACCGAAGATTGTACAAGACTAGCGGTGGCGCTCTTTTGAATACCCGTATAGGCAACAATCGTAATTGCGGCCAAAATGGCGATCACAACAATTACAATAAGCAGCTCAACAATGGTAAACCCTGATTGTAGTGCCCGAACCCTTTTCATCATTACTAAAAGTATACCATAAGCAAAAACTACCGCCTTTTACAGCGGTAGTTTTAAATTGCGGATTGAACGAATTAGTCGTTTACGCCAAGCTCGATGCGCTTGAAGCGGCGAATGATCACGTTTTCACCAGTTTTAGCGATAGTTTCCTTGAGGAATTCACCAACGGTCTTTGAGTCGTCCATAATGTAGGTTTGGCTCAAAAGTACCTTGTCGGCAAAATGCTTCTTTACCTGACCGTCAACGATCTTGTCGATCATGTCGGCTGGCTTGCCTGTAAGAGTGTCGCTTGCTTTTGCTTCTGCACGAACACGCTCAACTTCTTCGGCTGGGATTTCGTCTTCAGAAACATACACTGGAGCCATAGAGGCAACCTGCAACGCAACTTGGTGTGCAAAATCTTTAAATGCATCGGTACGCGCCACGAAGTCAGTTTCACAGTTTACTTCTACAAGTACGCCAATACGGCCACCGTGTACGTAACTGTCAATCACACCTTCGAGTGCTTCGCGGTCGGCTTTCTTTTCAGCCTTGGTAAGACCCTTTTTACGCATTTGCTCAAGAGCCTTATCAAAATCGCCGTCAGCTTCTACAAGTGCACCCTTAGCGTCGCCAAGGCCAACACCGGTAAGTTCTTTCAGCTTTTTGATGTCTTCAATTGATACAGCCATGGTTGATTAAACCTCCTCACCCTTTTCTTTTTTCGTAACACCCTTACCGGCTTCGATAGCTTGCGCTACGTAGCTAAGGATAAGTTCGATACCCTTAATTGCGTCGTCGTTACCAGGGATAACGTAGTCAACTCGTGATGGGTCAACGTTTGTGTCAGCCAAAGCAACCACAGGAACACCAAGAGTCTTCGCTTCGTTGATAGCGTTTACATCACCAAGCACGTCGATAAGGAAGATTGCACCTGGCTTGCCAGAAAGGTCCTTAACACCGCTATACTTCTTGTTGAGTTCGTCGATGTCTTCTTGGAATCGTTGTACTTCAAGCTTGTTGTACTTCTTTTCGAAAGCACCTGAGGCCATGTTGCGCTCAAGGTCTTTAAGCTTCTTTACCTGAGCACCCATGGTGTTCACGTTGGTAAGCATACCACCGAGCCAACGCTCAGTAACGTATGGTTGGTTAAGACTTTCAGCAACTTGCTTTACGAGGTCTTTGGTTTGCTTTTTAGTAGCTACAAAAAGAATTGGCTTACCAGCTGCAGCAGTTGCAGTGATGAATGCAAGTGCCTTTTCGAGGCCTTCTACAGTCTTGGTAAGGTCAATAATGTGTGCGTCTTGACGCTTGCTGTGAATGTATGGCGCCATTTTAGGGTGCCAACGGCTTGTTTTGTGTCCAAAGTGAACACCAGCTTCAAGCAGCTGTTTAATATCAACCTCAACGGCCATGATATTACTCCTTTTTACTTCCCCGTTCGCGCCTGAAATGTCAGGAGTAACTGCGAATGGGTGTTTCATTAAATCTCGTTACTCTTTTATTATAGCAGGATGTACACTATGTGTCCAGAGGTCAAACACCAGTTCGACATCTACGCGACGCCAAGCGCACCCAAGACTTCAAACAATACAAAGGCTGGCCATACCGCTGCCTTAAGAAGCGCTAAAATAAAGCCCCAAAAAGATGGGTCGAGCTGGAAGAAATAAACAACCGCTCCAACGTACGCAGTGAAAAATATCCACCCCCATGCGCCGTTATCGGATACAACCTTTATAAATCGATCGTTTGTATTAATAACTTTCGCCATAAACTCTCCTTTACCATTACCGGTATTTTCCATTATAATTAACCGCAACACTTATACAACCACCTACCCGAAAGGTCCCCCATGTTCTGGAAAACGTTCCGCTGGTCACTTATTATCTCTGCTGCGGCATTTGTTACTGCCTACTTTTACGGAGGCTTAAACGCACTATTCCTCTGTTTTGTACTTTCATTGCTCGAGGTTTCACTGTCGTTCGACAATGCCGTCCTCAACGCCACAGTACTGCGCCGCATGAGCGAATTTTGGCAAAAAATGTTCCTAACGGTAGGTATTTTTATTGCTGTATTTGGTATGCGCCTCCTGTTCCCGCTGCTTATTGTGGCGATTGTAGCGGGCCTTAACCCTGTTGAAGCGGTGCAGCTTTCGCTTGAAAAGGGCGACCCTCACACTCCAGGCACCTACGGATTCATCTTGGCCGAGGCGCACCCACAAATCGCCGCCTTTGGTGGTATGTTCCTGTTAATGCTCTTCCTCAACTTCATGCTGACCGACCGCAAGCTAAAATGGCTTCACTGGATCGAAGCCCCATTAGCAAAAATTGGACGCCTCAACCAGGTTGGTGTGGTGATTGCCCTCACCTTACTTGTGATTGCCGCCGAATTTTGGGCCAAAGACCCGAACGTCGTACTCGTATCAGGTATCTTGGGTATTCTTACGTACGTAGTGATTAACGGGCTTGGTGCGCTGTTTGAACATGGCCTTAAAGAGAAGATGGACGAAACCGACATTCCACAGAAGGAAAAAGGGCACGGCCACCTTCACCACGACCACGAGGCTGAACACAAAAATGATTCGAAACCCGCTATGGCTGAGGCAACGAAAAAAAGCGGCCCAAGCAAACTGGTGCGCGCCACCGGAAAAGCCGGATTCTTCCTATTCCTCTACCTTGAAGTACTCGATGCCTCATTTAGCTTTGACGGCGTTATTGGCGCCTTTGCGATCACCTCAGACCCAATTATCATTGCCCTTGGCCTTGGCTTGGTTGGTGCGATGTTCGTCCGCTCAATTACGATTTACCTTGTGAAAAAAGGCTCGCTCAACGAGTATGTCTTCCTTGAACACGGTGCGCACTGGGCAATCGGTGCTCTTGCGGTGATTCTAATCATCAGTATCGGTACACACGTGAACGAACTCATCACCGGGACTATTGGTATTCTATTCATCAGCGCCGCCGTGTTTAGCAGTGTTATGCGCAAGCGCAAGCAACAACGAAGTAAGTAGCGCCGCATTTCTTTTGGAAGTGACGCCCCTATTCATCACCTCTTTACAAACCCCCGATTTTCAGATACAATAGGTCAGATTATGAAAAGCAATTTACACCCAACCGACTACAGGCCTGTCGTATTTAGCGACGAGGTCGCCGGTTTTGCGTTCTTGACTCAGTCAACTGCACAAACCACCGAAACAATTAAATGGGAAGATGGTAACGAGTACCCACTCGTGAAGACACACATTTCAAGTGCATCTCACCCATTCTTCACTGGTGAAGAGAAGATCATCGACACCGAAGGTCGTGTCGACCGCTTCAAGAACCGCTTCGCTGCGGCTGAAGCTCGCAAGGAAGCTCTTGCAAACAAGGCTAAAAAGGCCGCTGCCAACAAGGCACGCAAGTCTGACCAATAGTCTACAACTTACAAAAAGAGCGTACCCAAGTGGTACGCTCTTTTTAGTTTCAGCAAATAATGCTAATCTTCGAGGCCTTGTGGTGGTGCAACTTGCAACGGATGCGCTTTTCGGTGATGCGCCATAATCCGCTCAAAGACAACTGTTCCATACGGAGGAATACCCGCGATAAGCGCTGCTATAACACGCCACGGCCCCCACTCCATACTCCTGGCGGTCACTAGCACAATCACGTAGTAACACGCCATGATCATACCGTGCGTATGCCCGGCAAACGAAACCACCGACGGACCCTCTGGCAGCCCAAGATTGCGGTAGACGATACCAAAAATAAGCATCGACCACCCTACCACCTCGGCAAACGCAAAGAAACGAAACACATCCCAGGCTTCCTTGTCGGTAAACCAGTGCGTCTTGTGATACACAAACACGATCGGGCGCGCTACTATCTTTGCGATTTCCTTCATATATCTATTGTACCGTGGTTAACCAAAAACGCGACAAAACAGGGGTAGTTATGCTATAATACAGGTAAATTATGCCTAAAATCTCACTCAACATCGATGACCTCAACACCGAGAAAGCCGAACTCGACGCTTTCCTTTCGCAGCCAAGCGCCTATAACGACCCGGATTTCTCCAAAAAGAACAAGCGCCTCGTAGAACTACAAAACCTACTCGAAAAAGGTACACTTCGCCAAACACTCGAAGCGCAGCTTGTTGAAGCGCGCGAACTCGCAGGGGGAAATGACGAACTTGCCGAACTTGCGAAAATGGAAATCGCCGAAGCCGAAGCGCAACTTGAAAAACTCGACGAAGAGCTGTTTATTATGCTCGCACCAAAAGACCCGAACGACGACAAAAACGTGATTGTTGAAATTCGCGCCGGTGCTGGTGGTGACGAAGCGAGCCTTTTTGCCGCCGAACTCTATCGCATGTACCTACGCTACTGCGAATCACACAACTTCAAAACCGAACTTATCAGCGAAAGCGCCAACGATACCGGCGGCTACAAAGAGGTTGTTTTCCAGGTCAAGGGCGACTCGCCGTACTCACACCTTAAGTTTGAATCGGGCGTACATCGCGTACAACGCGTTCCTGCCACCGAAAGCCAAGGACGCATTCACACCAGCACTATTACTGTTGCCGTACTTCCAGAAGCCGAAGAAACCGATATCGAAATTAACGCCGGTGACCTGAAAGTCGACGTCTACCGCGCTGGCGGCCACGGTGGCCAATCGGTCAACACCACCGACTCTGCAGTGCGCATTACTCACCTTCCAACTGGTCTTGTAGTGACCAACCAAGACGAAAAGTCACAAATCAAGAACAAAGAAAAGGCCATGAGCGTGCTTCGCTCTCGCCTATTGCAGCAAAAAATCGACGAAGAGAACGCCAAGCTCGACGCCGAGCGCCGTGGCCTTATTGGCTCTGGTGACCGTTCTGAAAAAATCCGTACCTATAACTTCCCACAAGATCGCATTACCGACCACCGCATCGGCTACAGCCGCTCAGGGATCCCACAAGCAATGAACGGTCAAATCGACGATCTGGTTGAACAACTCCAAGCGTATGAGCGCGAACTGGCTGCGCAAACTATCGCATAACAAAAAGGCTACTATGAAGAATACACTCACCATTAGCGACTGGCTCACCCAAGCAACTGCCAGCCTGCAGGCTGCTGGTATTCCTTCGGCACGGCTCGATGCCGAGCTTTTGTTGGCACATACACTCCGCAAGCCTCGTACGTGGCTTCATGGCCACAATGATGAACCGCTAGAGAGCCGCATGGAAGAAATCGCACACGCTCGCCTCGACCTGCGCCTCGACCGCGTTCCGGTTGCGTATATTATTGGTCACAAGGAATTCTACGGTCGACCATTTAAAGTGACAACCGCAACGCTGATTCCTCGCCCCGAAAGTGAAAGCTTAATCGAACTATTAAAAGAAGCGGTGCCGAAAAACGAAGCTTTATTAATTGAAAAACCGCTCCGTACTGTTGATGTTGGCACCGGGAGTGGCAACCTAGGCATTACCGCCAAGCTCGAGCACCCTGAACTCGATGTCACTCTCATCGATACCAGCCGCCATGCGTTAAATGTCGCCGAAAGCAACGCCGAGGCGCTTGCAGCTAGCGTAGAACTCCTACAAAGTGACCTTTTGACCTCATATCCATTTGTAGCCGATATTATTATCGCTAACCTCCCCTACGTCAATCCAGACTGGGAACGTTCACCTGAAACAGAGCACGAACCAGCTTCGGCGCTTTTTGCACCCAACAACGGCTTAGCACTTATCTTAAGCCTCATTGTGCAAACCAAAGAAAAGCTAGCCGTTGGAGGCAAACTCCTCCTCGAGGCCGACCCCGAACAATTTCCGGCTATTAAAAAAGAAGCCGCAAAATACGGCCTCGTGCTTTCGCATCAACAAGATTACGCGTTACTATTCGATAAGCTCGCGTAGCTACTAAATAGCCGTACCGACGCGGTTGAATACCACCAGCAGCACAAGCAATACGCTCAGCGTAAATAGCAACGGCAACAAAATATCATTCATACGAATTTTTGAATGCTGGTAGAACGATTGGTACACCTTATATGCCAAGAAGCTAAGAAGTGTAATTGTCAGTGCCGCTTGCGGGAGCATAAGACTTGGGAATACCGGAAGTGGATACGCGATTGACCAGTGGTACGATACCCAAGAGATCTCGGCAATGACAAGCCCCCATACAAGACCCAGGAACAAGGCATGCGTTTCGTCGTCGTACGAGCTAAGAATATGGCGTGCCGAGGCATAACCGATTAGCCAGGCACCGATAACGACAATTGAAACCGGCCAGTTGTACGAGATAGTAAATAACGCTGAAATACCGAGGAACACAGCGATCCCCGCCTGTGCTGCCACAAACGAGCGTTTCGAGCGCGGCTTTACAAACAAAAGCCAGCCGATATAGAGCGCGGTAAGGCCTATAAGAAGCAAGAGCTTCGCACCCTCTTCGATGGTCGTCATATTAATGGTGTACATGTGTAGCACCACGCTAATACTGACAATAAAGTCGACGGTGTTAGAACGAAGGTTTGCCCACCAATAGCGCGGACGTACCGCAAATACGCGCCACTTACTCAAGAGGACTAATACGATCGCAAGCCAAATCGCTTCGGTGTACAGCACAATAAGTAGCACACCCACCGCGAGGGCAATGTTGAGCGCGGTGTAGATAAATTCACTGAGGAACGACCGCTTACGGACCAGTTTAAGAAACTCCATACGTACCTCTAGTATATATCAGATGACCCTAGCGGACAACGCTCGAGTCACCGATAATAATTACGAAGTCGGTTGCACCTGTAACACTTACTGGTGGCGTGGTGGTCTTTAGCTTCACACCGTAGAGCTCGGCTAGCTTTGCGGCACTCGCTGTCTTTTCGGCATTTACTTGGTAGATCTCTATTTTTGCGTACGTACCCTCTGGGGCATTGTCGATATCACCAATAATGAACCCCTTGGCCTCGAGTGCATCTGCACCGAGCTGAGCAATACCTGTTTCTTCGGTTCCGTTGTAGACCGAAACGCTTGGCTCTTCTTTTACGAATGGATCGCTTGAAATTTCGCGTTGTACATAGGCGATGATTTCGCTATAGTCCATAAGCCCTGCGTACGGACGTACAATACTTTGCCCGTTGTGGTTACCGGTGGTTACCAGCATCTCATCTTCGTCGTTTAGGCTGAGCGATATAATGCTTTCGGTCTTAATTTGCGTACCGAGGTCCATAAGCGTACGAATCTCTTTTGTTTGAACATTCGTTCGAAGGTTGTTACCAAGCGCATCAATGAGCCCTGTTACCGCACCTAAGTTAGTGAGCGTTCCAGCACTCACGGCCTTTTCTCGAAGCGCCTTAATAATAAGCTGTTGGTTCTTTTCACGGTCGAAGTTACCATTTGGTAACCCGTATCCCCCGGCTGCGTTACGTGCACGAGCAAGCGCCAAGGCGTGTTCGCCGTCGAGGTGTACCGTCTCACCGTTTTTGTAGTTTACGAAGTAACAACGGTAGCCACACTTCCAGTCGAAGTTACGGTCTAGAATACCACGTGGGTCCTCGCTATTGATCGTCACATCCACACCGCCAACGGCGTCGACAGCATCAACGACCGCAGTAAAGTTGAGGTGAATGTAATACTGGATATCAAGGCCGGTAATGTCGCCTACTTTTTCAGATAGTGCGCTTGCACCCGATTCTTCATTTGTGCCGTCATCTGAAGCACAAAAATACTGCGCATTGAGCTTACCCTGATACCCAACAGTACAGGCACCGCCGTCTGGCATGGCGTATTCTACCCAAAGGTCACGCGGCAAACTTAACATGTAGGCATCTTTTTTGTCTTGGTCGATACTAAGCACCATAATTGAGTCGGTAAGGTTTGCACCACCGTGCTCGCCGCCCTCATCGTCTTCGGCGGTACCAAATACTAAGAAGTTACTACGCCCGTTTGCGTCCTCTTTAAGGGGTTCATTTTGCACAATATCGAAGATGTTACCTTGAAATACTTTGTCGCCAGCAACAACAGCCTTATAGACGAAGAATCCAATAACGGCAATAATGATAGCAATAGCGAGCCACATAACACCAAAACCAATACGGCGACGGATTTTTTGCTTACGAGTACGACTCTCTTTTTTCAGGCGTCGACGGTCTTTACGCGAAAGCTTACGACTATGGAGTCGCCCATCGTCGTTTTGCTCGTCAATACTATTAAGTGATTCGTCGATGTCCGGGCGGCCAATAACACGCCCCTCGCGAGCTACACCAATTGGTGTCGTCTGAAGATCGTCGGTACTTCGAAGCTCTTTACGGCGAAAATCTTGGTGACGCGCTTGAGATGGAGTCCTGCGTACAGCCCTTTGTAATGGTTTTTGGGGTGCCTTTTTAGCACCCGCATTTGCTGCGTTAATAAGGTGACGGTCGCCAAGCTGACTATCAGACCTACGGGGTATAAACCCGTCTATAGATGGTTTGCGGTTATTCATAAAACTCGTCCTATTATAGCACGCGGTATTCGTCATAAAGCTTATCTTTTGACGTTATCCGCACAACAATACATAAGGATACGCTGCCTTGCTAAGAATTTGCTTATAAGCATGAGTAGATATACTGCTAGTGGCTTTTGCCCCTTTATTCCCGTATAATAAATGAAGTTCATGGAAGCTTCTTTTTTTACGCGACACCCATTTGTAAAGGACATTTTGAGTCTTACGCTCTTTGTGGCCTGTGTTATTATTGGCACCGTTTTAATTAACACCTACGTTTTTCGTAGCTACAATGTGGTTGGACCAAGTATGGAAACCACCATGTTTACCGGCGACCGCCTTATTGTGAATCGCCTTCCGGTTACCTGGGCGGCCGTGCAAAATAAGCAGTACATCCCTGAGCGTGGCGACATTATTGTATTTAAGAACCCGCGCTACACCCTAGGTATCGAAGATGAATACATTGTAAAACGCGTCATTGGGCTTCCTGGCGAGCGTGTACTGCTTGAAAATGGCCACTATACTGTATTTAACGATGAATTCCCAAATGGTTTTAACCCCGACGACACCAACAATGGCGAACCAGGCAAGCCAACTAGTGGCGAAGCCGATCAAGTCGTTCCCGACGGCGAGCTATTCGTATCGGGTGACCACCGCCAAGGAAACTTCTCATTCGACAGCCGCAATGGCGACGAAGGAATGGGAACGATTCCACTCTACGATGTTATTGGGCCGGTAAGTATACGAATTTTCCCGTTTAATCAGATTCGAACGTTTTAACAAAGCTCTTCGTGCGCAAAAAAATCTTCGTGTTACCTTACGGAACTTGCTTCACGCAATAACCCCTAAGGGTCTCTACGACTTAGGGGTTTTGGTTACGCGAAAGTATCCTTTAAGGTAATCACGAAGGCTTTTTGCTAGCCGAGAAGTTTCTTGATGCGTTCTAATTCATCTGAATTCTTAAATCCGATCACAATCTTGCCGGCACCTTTAGCATTGGTGCGGATGTCTACTTTAGTAGCGAAGCGAGTGCGGAGGGTTTCGATTTCGGCGGCGTGTTCGTCGGATGCAGCGGGTGCTGTTTTTGCACCGTCGAGTTCGTTAAGTTTGTCCTTCTTGAGGTTCACAACGAATTGCTCTACCTTACGTGCACTCCACTCTTCGGCGATAATACGTGGAATAATTTTTACAATTAGGTCGGAGTCTTGGCCAATAAGCGGACGAGCCTGACCTTCAGAAAGCTGACCCTCAGCGACGAGCGCAATCACTTCTTTTGGAAGCTTCAAAAGGCGCATCGTGTTTATAACGGCAGAGGTAGATTTGTGTACTCGCCCGGCGATTTGGTCGTTCGTAAGATTAAACTGATCGCGTAGCTTGGCGTAGGCCGTGGCGGTTTCAATACTATTGAGGTCACGACGTTGAATGTTTTCGATGAGCGACACCTCGAGCTGGTTTTGGTCGGTCATAGTACGGATAATAACCGGCACTTCTTCGATGCCCGCTATTTTTGAAGCGCGGTAACGGCGTTCACCAGCTACAATTTCATAGACGCCGTCTTTTGGCGTTACGACAATTGGCTGAATAAGACCGTGCTCTTTAATAGAGGCAGCAAGCTCATTAAGCGCTTCTTGTTCAAAGTGGCGACGCGGTTGGTCGGGGTTGGCCTGCAACTTGGTGATCGGCAAAGTTTTTTCTTGGCTTACCTTTTCGTCTTGTTGCGAGGTTGGGTCGTACACACTGTTCGGGTCGAAACTGTCGTCGATAAGATCGGTTGGAATGAGCGACTCAAAGCCACGCCCTAGGCCTTTTTTTGCTGCACTCATGCGGGTCCTCCTGCTTGCTGGGTTGCTACTGGCTGTGGGTTTTCGACACGGTCAATCACCTCTTTCGCAAGCGCTTTATAGGCGCGTGACCCCTTTGAGAACTTGTCGTAGACACCGATAGGAATACCGTGGCTCGGCGCTTCGGCGAGGCGAATATTTCGTGGAATAGTGACGTCGAACACCTTACCTGGAAAGTGGCGCTTAATTTCGGCGTGTACCTGGTTGCTTAGTGTTGTACGGGTGTCCATCATAGTTGGAAGCACACCAAGAAGCTCGAGTGCTGGGTTCATACCCTTACGAACGAGCTTCATGGTCTCGAGCAGCTGCCCAAGGCCTTCAAGTGCGTAGAACTCAGCCTGTACCGGCAATAGCACGTAGCGGGCCGAAATAAGACCGTTCACGGTGAGCAGGCTCAAGCTTGGAGGACTGTCGATAATGATAAAGTCGTAACTTTCAGTAATACTGTCGATAGCCAACTTTAGGCGTGAAAATCGCTTTTCTACCTGGGTGAGCTCGACTTCGGTGTTAGCCAAAATAGAAGTAGTTGGCGCAAGCCAAAGGTTTTTGTGTTCGGTAGGAATAATTGCTTGCTCAAGCGGCGTTGTACCCTTCACAACATCGGTCATTGTAGCGGTAAGTTCAGTTTTATCGATACCAAGGCCGCTCGTGGCGTTACCCTGTGGGTCGAAGTCGATCAAAAGGGTTCGCTTACCCGCTTTTGCCAAGAAATAGGAAAGGTTAATAGAAGTAGTTGTCTTCCCTACTCCACCTTTTTGGTTGGTAACAGCAATAACAGTTGCCATGGTGTTAGTTTTTACCCTCGCTCATTACCAATAAGTATATCACGCCTGCGAGGTTACTGCTCGTGTTTTTGGCTGAATGAACCCTACAAATAATCGCCAAACAAAAACCCCTCAGAGCGAGGGGTTTTATGACTCATGATGGAATTACTTAATTGAAGTAATTTCGATACGAGAGTACTTTTGGCGGTGACCGTTCACTTTGTGAACACGCTTTTTAGCCTTGTAGCGGATGTATTGGACTTTGTCGCCCTTTACTTCTTCTTCGGTAACCTTTGCGATTACCTTCACGTCTTTGACCGTTGGAGCGCCGACAGTAGTTTTGTCGCCGTCAATCACCAACAGTGCGTCAAGCGTGAGCTCTTTTGTTCCTTCCGGGAGGAGGTCCACCAGGAGGGTCTCTTTCTCGGCAACAACGAACTGTTGTCCACCGATCTTAACGACTGCTTTTGTCATTCTTAATTTCCTTATATTGTTTTAACAATCAGTAAGTAATTGTAACAGAGATGGACCGATTTGTAAACAGCAGCAAAAGCCCGTATACTCTAAAGAGAATATTTTGAACACGCAAGGATACACACATGAAAGAACCAACCTACAAACCCGACCAATGGATTGCCTTTGAAAACGAGGCTGAAAGCGGCTTTGGTCAGATTGTTGGCGGTTCGTTTGAAAACGGCTGGTGCTACACCCTAAGCGGCGTTACCGCGCATGGCGACCTCACTTCTGTTGCCGAATCAGACATCGTATACCTTTTGCAGAACGGTTCATGGCTCGCGCCAAGTCACTTTGGTGGACGCGGATCAATATACAGCGACGATGTCGAAGTTGAAGAAGCTATGCGAGAAAAAGCCGCCGCTGAAGCCGAGACTCCAGAAGAGGCTTAAATCTGCCCGCCACCGGTAGCGATGACAATCACCATACCGAGGCTAATCATTCCAACAAAGGTGTAAATACCGTGGTGCTGGCGCCAGCTGCGCTGCCACGATTTTGGAAGGCTGCGACGATAATGATGCGCAGCAACACCAACGATAGCCACAATAGCCAGTAGCCCGAGTACCGCAATCGTTACAGGACTAAGGGTTTCAAGCGCAGTACCAAAGTACGCTAACGGGTTACCCGAGTTCGATGCCACGGCCGGTGCCATGAAGCCAGGTTGTGGTGCCGAAGCGTTTGCACCATCCACAGCAGCCGCAACCGTTACCGGCGCACCGTATAATGCCACCACAAGGGTGGTATTTTGCCCATTGAGTTCACCGTCAACGACCGCAAAGCCAACATCGATATAATTACTATTTAATACATTTTCGCGGTGTGTTGGCGAATTCATCCAGGCGTTTACGGTTGCCTGAGCGGTTGGATAATTCTTCGCTAGGTTTTCACCGGCAAAACTGTAGTTATACCCTACGTCGCCAAACCATTTCCAAGGCTGCGTGCCACTTGGCGAAACGTGCGCCCAGTACTGCTCGGCAAACATATCTTGCGCCTTCAAGAAAGCCGCTTGGCTGAGATCTTCATTGAGCTGCATCTCCCCTATTCCGGCTGCTACACGCTCGACGTTCGTGTCGGCAAGGAGCTGGGCGGTTTCGATGTTCGACGTGCGACCCAGTACGCTCCAATGACCAGTTGTAACAAAGCTATAAAAAACCTGCGCAATAAGTGCAATAACCAGCACGGCAACCAGGCCATGCAGACGAATAAGGTGTGGCCTGTACTCGTTCTCTTTATGCGGAACCAGGACTGTTTTCGCGTGCGCTCGCGCTCGTGTGCGTAGTGGCGCCTTGGTACTTGCTGTACGTTTACGCGTGGCAGTGGTTGCTTTCGCGCGTGACGATACTGCGCTACTGCGAGCCGTGGCCTTGCTACGTGTTGTAGCGGCCCGTGAAGCTACTGCCTTCGAGCGAGCTGCCGGAGCACGCGAAACAGCCGTCTTACGGACAGCTGCCTTTGGTGCCTTGGTTTTTACAGTTTTTTTCATGTGTTTTTGTTTCGTTTACACGATTACTGTTAGTATAGCAAAAAGCCCCTACAAACGTAAGGGCTTTTATGGTATAACTCGTTTTTACTAAAACGGTGTTATTAGGCCTGAGCGTTTCGTCCGCGAATCATCGCTACGATCCACCAAACAAGTGCTGCACCACCGGCTACAATAAGGAGCCACCAGTACCATGAAAGACCAAGCGCTTCGCCGTTAGTGTTGTCGGCATCGACTGCTTGAGCAAGGATGTCAGATGCACCGTTGATTTCAGCCGTGCCAGTATTTGAAGCGTCATCGTCGTTCGCCTGGTCAGAGTCGCCAAGGACACCTGATTGAGCAAATGCGAATGGGAATTGCGCGCCACTTGTAGTAGTTGTAGCCGTGGCTACTTCTTCCTCTTCTTCTTCAATGGTAGGGTCTTCGTTGTTAATAGTTGCAAGTGTTGTCGTAAAGTTGGTAGTTACGATTGTGCCAGCACCAGCATGAGCCACAATGACGTCGTGGTTACCCGCTGCAACGCCTGTAAGTGGGAGTTCCCACGTACCAGTAGCAGATGTAGTTACAGGAGGGTAAGAAACACCATCTACAATTACGATTAGTTCTTCACCTACAGCTGGATCATCGTTTGCACGAAGCGCCGTACCATTAAGAGTTGGGGTCGAACTTTGAAGGTTCGATACGCTTACTGTTGTTGAGATTGTGCGGTCGATAGTAAATGCAACTTCTGCACCACTCTTCTTATTACCGGCGCTGTCAAAGGCACGCGCTACAACAATGTAATCGCCATTGCCAAGCCCTGCAGCATCAAGTGTTGTCGCTACTTGGTTGTCGATAGTTACCCATCCAACAACCGTAGTGCTCTTGTCATCCGCAGGAACAATCTTGTATTGAACGTAGTCGATGCCACTTTCATTGTCCGTCGCATTAATAGTGACAGTTGGAAGTTCGTTGTCTGAGACAATGAGATCGTTTGAAAGCGTCGCAGATACTGTTGGGTTGGTGTTGTCGACGTTTAGGTCAATGTATTTAACTGTTTTATTACCAAGGGCATCCTCTGTAACCAATACAACTGCGTACTTACCGTTAAGCCCCTCTGCTTTTGTATCAAGCATCGCACCTACTGGTTGGTTCCAGTTGCTTAGGTTCTTAGTACTTTGCTGCAGAGCAATAGTTGCAGACTTGTAGGTTGCAGTAGAAGTACAGCCATTATCAAGAAGTTTGCGGATTGAGTATGAGGCGCTTGTTGCACCGCTAGCATCCTCAATCACAGAAGTAAGGTTAACCGTTCCGCTTACTGGATATAGCTTGTTGATTGCATCACAGTTATCGTTACGCTGGTATTGACCAGAAATAGTTGTTCCGTTAAGAATAGCTTTCGTTACAACTGGTGCAGAATTGTCTACAGTAAAGAAGTGGCTACTGTTTGGTGTTGTTTTGTTGCCAGCCACATCGGTAGCGTTAAAACGAAGCTCGTAGTTGCCGTCGGCAAGGCCATCGAGAGAGATAACTTTGTCGTATGAAGTTGCACCTGCAACGGTTGCCGCATTAACGCTTACACCACGAACAATTGCATCATCTTGGTAGATATTAGCATCAATCTGCTTTACACCCTGAGTGTCGCTTGCATGTAATGTAAGGCTATCGCTGCCCTTTACGAGCGCCTTGCTTGCTGCGTCAACAACATATACCGATGGTAGTGTCTTGTCGAGCTTAAAGTTTGAAGACCAACCTTGACTAGTAGTATTGCCTGCATTGTCGACAACAGAAACGTGCGCTGCGTAGGTTCCCTCAGGAAGGTTCTGTGCAACTGAATCTATAACGTAAGACCAGCTTTGAGCAGTTCCATCCAATTGGATAGTTTTTCCTGCCATGCGCTGGTTCAAGTCACGGTTCACGAGCTGAACATATACTCGGTTGAGGTCAACGTTGTCGGTAGCCTCTCCGCTCAAGACGAAGGTACTTCCTACGAGCTCACCGGCGCCAGGTGTGACAAAAGTAGTAAGTGGGTCTGTTCGATCAAGAGCGAATGTAAGTCGCTTCGAAGTGTTGCCGGCGTCGTCAAAAGCTTGTACGTGGTATTCACCGTCATCAAGCCACTGAATTGTGAATGATTGTCCCTTTGAGGCGTCGTATACAAAGCGTTCAACGTATTGACCGAGAGTATCCTTCTTTTCAATTACTGTGCGGTTGTAGTTATCTTCTGCAACTTGAATTCGAACGGTGTTCGCGGCAAGGGTGACGGAATCTTTACCGTAGGCTGTTTTTGCTGAAGTAGAACCGTTAATAGTAATTACAGGAGCGGTAGTGTCGGGAGTGGCTTCGAAATCATAGGTCGTAAGTCCGCTAAGTGTTGAGATTGTCGCATTGTCAAAGTAGGCACTCATCCCCGCGTCGCTCAGGCTAGTGCCACCAAAGTTAATTGAATATGCGCGTATTACTGCACCGGCGCCCATAGCTGATGGCGTAGCAGCACATCCAGCGCCCACAACAGTGTAAGTACTATTAGGGTTAAAGGTCAGCGTAGAGTATGCTTCAGTAGATCCTGCGCCTGTGGTGACAACATTGTACTTACAGTCATAGTATTTGTCTGAAGGAGAGGTGGAATAATTTGCGTACACAGTCATGTAAACCTGTCGAGCGTGTGACGATGGACCCATCTTGTAATCAACCGAGATACTGTTTATGTCGCTAATTGACGTAAATATGAAATTCTCAGCAATAAACTTATCACTAGGGCTAGTGCTGCTAATTGGCTTAACATACAAAGATCCAGAACCGACTGACGCATTTGAAGCGACAAACTCAATGGGAGTCGTAGATGTTGCATCACGGTTAAACATCCAACCCTGTTGGTTGTAGCCTAGGGCAGTATCGCCTGTTACAATCTGTGCTCCAGTAGCTGGTGCAGCACTCACCTGCTCGGCCGCAATAAACGGTACCGCAGCAGCAAGGGTACTTACCGCCAATACAAAGGCCGTAGACATTAATGTTACTTTTTTGCTGAACTCTTTCACTCGCGTAGTTAGCTTCATGGAACACTCCCTGGTTATAAAAATGGCCGCGTCAACACTTGGGTCGGCGGCTTCTTTGTTACCAAAACTTAAATTGTTAATACAAATCTCAACTTTTGTATTTTTGCTTACTTTAGCACTTTCCGACGGTTTTGACAATCCTTAAATTTTACTTATGGTTCGGGCTCTTAGGATACTTCTTCCAGAAACTATCATCACTACAATAACCAACCCCGCTATCGCCCACCAATACCATGCAATACCAAACAATTTCCAACCCTCGGCGCTCCGTTGCACCGGCGCCTCATTAATAGCGGCAGTTGTGTGCGCCCCAGCCACCGCATAAGGGCTGAACGTATTAAAGTAGGCCGTGTACTCCGACTCGTCAACCCGCTCGCCGGCCGTCACTGTGCGCGCTGCAGGTAGTTCAAACTCTTTATACCCGGTAAGTAACTCTTCGGGAATCTCTATTGGCTCTACCGCAGTGCCACCTCCCGAATTATAGGCAGGGGTCTGCTGCCCACCCGCTGGCGTGCCAGCTTGCTGCTGCGGTGCAGCAGTGCCAGACCCGTTTGGAGTCGGAGTATCTTGGCGAGGCTCCTCGGCTACTGGCGGTGCCTTCTTTTCACACTCCCTATTAAAGACTGTCCTTACCACGCACCGCACCGTACCAAATAAATAACCCTCAGCATTAACCGGCTGAGGGTGAATAATTGCGAGGCTCGATGCTGTACCTAGGGCCAAAAGTAAAAACGCTGTTAATTTCGTACTTACTTTTACCCCTCGTAGAATCTGCATTCGTGCTAATGCCCTCCCCTATGATGCACATACATATATATGTACCGTACCTCCATTATACCACGCCGACCTACGGCTCAAAACTCTACTGCTTACTGGCTAGCCGTTTTGCAAGCGGTGCATATCGGCATGGCTCAACCCGTAATAATGGGCGATCTCGTGCCATAAAGTACGCTTGAGCTCTTGGAATAATTCGTCTTCGGTATTCGCAAGCGAGAGCAGTGCATTTTTAAACAAGGTAATTTTATCGGGCAGCACAAAGGTGTAGCCCGCACCACGTTGTATGAGCGGAATCCCCTCGTACAACCCCAGCAACATACTGCCGGGGTGAAGATGCGATTTGTCGCGCTGGTGCTCGCTGGGTTCATCGGCATATAAAATCGCCACGTTGTCGAGGCCAGTAATATACTCCTGTGGGAGTTCGTCCATCGCCTTCGTTACAAGGGCGTCAAATTCTTCGTCAGAAATCGTAAGCATTATCTACTAGTATAGGTTATTCGGCGCCCGAATGCATATCGTTAGTAATCGCTTCCCACTCTTGAAGCAGCACTGCGCCGTCTTCGTCTTGTGTGAGGTCGATCGTTTCGTCCTGCTCGTATTGATCAAAATCGCTAATACTGCCGTCGTCTTGCGGATCAATGGGTTGGAGTTGAAGGTACTTGTAAAATGACATAATTTTTAAATAACTGTTTGTTTTTAATTGGCTATGTTTATATTTAAGCATAAATATTTTAAAAAGTCAATACCCTCCCCTGTGGTATCATACAAACATGAAGCAAACAGCAATACGAATTATCACAGGAACTATCATCATCGCCATTGGCGTGGGCGCACTCCTGGGCGCTCTTAACATACTGCCCTTCTGGAGTTGGTTTAGCCAACTATGGCCACTTCTTGTAGTGCTTGCAGGTATTTTCGTCCTTATTGGCGACTTCCGCCGTAACTGGATTTGGGGAACAGTTCTCGTTACCGTTGGTACCCTTTTGCAACTGCGAGCGCTCGATATTCTCGACTTTAACTTCTTTAGTCTGATTATTCCTGTTGCGATTATTGGCGCCGGTCTATCGGTACTTATTAGTAGCCACAATCGTACCAAAGTTGACAGCAGCTCTAAAGATGCCGACGATATCTCTGTGATTTTCAGCGGTAGCGAAACAAAAAACAAATCAAACGACTACAAGGGCGGAAAAGTCACCTCTATCTTTGGTGGCGCTTCGATTGACCTACGCGACGCTAAAATCGTAAAAGAAGCCTCACTCGATATGTTCGTTTTGTTTGGTGGCGTCGAACTAAAGGTTCCTCGCGATTGGAAGGTCGTATCGAAAGTCGCCCCTATTGCCGGTGGCGTTGAAAACAAGTCTGAAGGCAGCGACGACCACAAGGGCCCCGTATTGGTACTTACCGGTACCGTTGCACTCGGTGGCGTAGAAGTTAAGACCTAAACAAGCTAGTAGCCTACAGGCCATACTACATATATAAACCCCGAGGAAAGTAAAAACCCCTCGGGGTTTTCCTTTGCCGGCAGTGCCGTAGCGCAGGAAAACCCCAAGGGGTGTGTGAGCACAGAAGGAGGCTCGGTATGCGCGCCTAGCTAGTTGCCTGGCTGCTGCACGTCTGGGTGATCCGCGAAAAAGTTGTCGATCTCTCTTTCGCGCTGCTCCAGCATGAGTCGCTCCATGTCTTTCGACACAAGAACTTCTGCGCCCTCGTTGATCATCCGCCGCGGCTCGATAATCATGATATCGATCCCGAAGGACTCGCCATCTGGCTCGAGCCTTGCGGTGGTTCTGACGATCAAGCCGTTGTTGGAAAGCGGGAAGGTGTCTTCCGGCCCATTCTCGGCCCGACGGTCAACGATGATGGGAAAAGGCTTCTCATCACCATGCGGAATTTCCGCAAGCAGGAGCAGCGTAAAGCTGTCTCCCCTTACCTGTCGCTGTTCACCGGTGAGCTGAAACTCACGGGCAACATCGATGCCATTGAGCACCGTTTTGAACCTGGTCTGGTCCAACTGACTCACCGTCCTCTCTTTAGTGGTGTGCTGATAGATTTCGTACGAAGAGTCGAGTACTATAATAGCATAAACTCAATAAAAAATCAACCCCCTGGCGGAGGTTGATGATTCGTCTTGGCGTTCGCCTTTCGACTACTTGCTGGCGACTATTTACTTTCGGCGTACTTGGCTTTAATTTCTGCCTGAGCTGCTTCGAGCTTGTCTTGTGACCAGTCGTTATGTGTAGCAGCTTCTTCGATACCAAGGAGTTCTTCACGTTCGGCTTGGTACTTCAATGCAGCTTCGGCTGCGGCGTGTGAACGCTCTTCGGCCTGGGCTGCGGCGTGCGCGTCTTCAATGTTACCGACGATGTCGACAGCGGCGCGAACGGCGCGGCCACCAAGGTCAGTTTCGGTAGCAGGAGCTTCAGCAACGGCCTCAACGGTAGTTTCGGCTGAAACTTCAGGGACCGCAAACGTACTTTCAAGGTCGGCATGTGCAGATTCAATACTGGCAAGGGTTGCGTCGTATTGGTCTTGTGACATGTCGGTTTGGGCTGCTGTTTCGTTGAGTTCAACAATTGCCTTGTTGATGTCTGGCGCAATAGTTGATTCGTTGTCGAAGTTCGTGCTTTCTGGGTTCATAATGTGCAGGTTCCTTTTTGTTTTTAGCTTTCGCTTGTATGTGGACTTACACTAGCATAAACGGTTTAAATTGTCAATACCCTTGCCGGCTTCTATGCAGCGCGTTCTAGGGAAACCTTCAGCTGTGCACCTTCGATGGTTACTTCAGTAGTGTGCTCGTATGTGTCGCTAGAAACAGTGGTCGCAAGGGTTTCGGCAGTAATAGTCGCCTCATGTTCGGCAATCGCCTTTACGAGTTCATCGTCGCTTGCTTCGAGGCTTACGACAATACGATCATCTACATTAAGGCCGGCGTTTTTGCGCGCTGATTGAATGTGACGAATCACCTCACGGGCCAAACCTTCGCGGCGGAGTTCCGGACTAATAGTTTTGTCGAGCACTACAGCAACGTTGCTTCCTTCGACCTTCAAATCGGTTTCATGGGTGACCTGTTTCACATTCACCTCTTCGGCAATAATCGATTCGTAAAATTCGTCGAGCTGGTCGCCGCCATACGTAAGTGTTGAAAGCGGCTGACGCACCTTAATTTGTTGCTCGATGTCGCTCTTTTGCATGCGTTGTCCCAGGCCCTGTTCGATGATTTCACGCGTACGCGTCATGCGGTCAATCACTAATTCGTTAGCATGGCCTACTTTTGGCCAGTCGGTAAGGTGAACACTTTCACCGCCTGTAAGCTTACGGTAGAGCTCTTCGGCGAGGAATGGCGTAAACGGCGCCAGTGCTTGGCTTACGCGCACCAACACGTAGTGGAGCGTTTTGTAGGCGTTGTTCTTGTCGGTGTCGTCTTCTGACTTCCAGAAACGGCGGCGTGAGCGACGAACGTACCAGTTAGAGGCATCGTCGAGGAACGGCAAGATTGGACTAACGGCATTTGGAATGTCGTAGGCGTCCATATGGGTTTCGATGTGCTGAATAAGCTGGTGGACGCGGCTAATGATCCATTGGTCGAGCGGATTGGTGACTTCGTCAGATGGGTCAACCAGTTCACCGTTAAATTCCCAACCGTCAACGTCGGCGTACATAGTAAAGAAGTCGTACATGTTCCAGACCATGCTGATTTTACGAGCAATATCCCCTACTTCTTTGTCTTGCAGGGCAAAATCTTCGCCGTTCAGGAGCGGGCTTTGCAGTAACAAGAATCGCAACGAATCGGCGCTGAACTTATCCATAAGTTCATTTGGATCAGTGTAGTTACCGTAGCTTTTACTCATCTTACGGCCGTCGTTGCCGGCAACGTTACCGGTGACGATAACGTTCTTGAAAGAGTTTTCACCAAACAAGGCAACGCTCATGGCGTGCATGTAGTAAAACCAGGCGCGGACTTGGCCAATGTACTCGACAATAAAGTCGCCTGGGAAATTGGCTTCGAACTTCTCTTTGTTTTCGAACGGATAGTGGAACTGCGCAAACGGCATACTGCCAGCTTCGAACCAACTGTCCATCACTTTGTCGATGCGGGTGTATTCTTCGTCGTCGATGGTGAATTTCACGTCGTCGATCCATGGGCGGTGGTAATCTTCGAGTTCTACGCCGCTGAGTTCTTTGAGTTCGGCGTAGCTACCAATAACTTTTACCTTGCCACTTTCGGACTTCCAAACAGGCATCGCGGTTGCCCAGAAACGGTCACGAGAGATGTTCCAGTCGGGTGCTTGTTCGACAGTTTTAGCGAAGCGACCTTTTTTAACGTGTGCCGGGAACCATTCGATATCGCTGTTTTGCTCGAGCATCTTTTCGCGTTGACCCTCGATGTCCATAAACCAGCTTGGGTGTGCGCGGTACATAAGTTTTGTGCCACAACGGTGACAGTGGGGGTAGCTGTGACGAATGTAGTCAATTTTCCAAACCATGCCTCGTTCGTGAAGGGTTTTAGCGATGGTTTTGTTGATTTCCCAAACGTTAGCGCCCTTCCATTCAGTTTCGGTGTATTCACCGTTTTCGTCGAGCACGTGTACGACAGGGATTTTTTCTGTACGAGCGAGCGCAAAGTCTTCTTCGCCGTAGGCTGGAGCAATGTGCACGATACCCGTACCGCTTTCGGTGGTGACATAGTCGGCTGCCCAAATTTTGTGTGCGTTTTCGCTTTCGTGACCTTCAAAGAGCGGCTCGTAGCTCTTGCCTACAAGATCGGTTCCCTTGAATTCGCGCAGTACTACAAATTCGAGCGGCTGGTGTTTTTCGTTAGTGAGCACAGTATCAATAAGCTCTTTAGCAATGACGAAACGGTCTGGACCAACCTGTACTTCAACATAGGTAATTTCAGGGTTAACGGCCAACGCAGTGTTGGCTGGAAGTGTCCATGGCGTGGTAGTCCAAGCAAGAAGCGTAGTGCCGTCTTCGAGCTTAAATTTTGTGTACACACTTGGGTCGGTGACGTCTTGGTAGGCGCCGGCGTCCATAGTAACCTCAGCCTTAGAGAGTGGCGTGGCGTCGAGCGTACAGTACATAAGGACTTTTTCGCCTTCGTAGATTTTGCCCTTTTCGTAAAGGGTTTTAAAGGCCCACCAAATGCTCTCCATGTAGTCTTTATCCATGGTTTTGTAGGCGCCCTTAAAGTCGACCCAGCGGCCAATGCGGTCGATGGTATCTTCCCAAAGCGAGCTGGTTTCAAGCATATTGGCACGAGTGGCAGTAATGTAGTTTTCGATACCGTATTCAATCACCTCTTGGCGAGAGTTAATGCCAAGTTTTTTCTCGGTGTAGCGTTCGGCTGGAAGGCCGTGAGCGTCCCAACCCCACACACGCTCAACTCGCTTCCCTTTCATGGTTTGGTAGCGAGGCACGGCGTCTTTGACAATCGAGCTAAGGAGCGTTCCATGGTGCGGCACACCCGAAATAAAGGGAGGGCCGTCGTAAAATACATATGAATTCTCTTTAGGGCGCAAAGCAATAGACTTCTCGAAAGTGTTATTTTCTTTCCAGTAGTTAACAATGTCTTTTTCGTATTCGAGTGCCCTTCGGCGGCTACCTGATTGGAACTTTACCATGACTCTGCTCCTTATTTTTTTGCAATATAAAAACCTTTCGGTTGTCGGAACCCTGTGCAGGGTGGTACCATCCGACTTCCGAAAGGTTTAACTTTCAGCACTTAGTTGTTCCGCTGTAACGCCGGGAACACGTTGGGTTCTAGTGGGTTTATGTACCCTCGCAGGTGGACTAAGCCGAGGCCTAGTGCTTTTTGAATACAAAAACTGTTCTTCCCAAAACGTATACATAGTATTCGTAGTTGATAGCCACTCAAACGTTTATACTACTATTTTACTCTTTTATAGGCGTCGTGACAAGTGTTCACAATTGTGGGTACCCCTATTTTGAACTAAGGGCCTGGCGAATAATTACCGCATGTAAATGCACGTCGTTCGCAAGAGCGTGGTGCAAGCCGGGCAAACGAATAGCCTGTAATGGCGCGCCGGCGGCCTTGAGTTCGGCTATTACAGTGGCCATGCGTGCATCATCAATGAGCTCACTACTACTCCCCCACACTACCGTTATAGGAACTTCTGGATTCTTTGTTATGAACTTTTGGAGCTCTGTACGCAGATTAAAACGCGACAGCATAAAAGCAACCGCAAGGCTAATAGGTCGCACCAGCCCGCGGTTGATTTGCTTACCCTCAATACCGTGACGACGCGCTTCTTTGTAGGTTTCGAGGCCGGTGTTGTTCACATACTTACCCATTGGACCAAGCGTGCTTTTAAAATCGTCTATGAGCCGACGCAAACTACGAGTGTGCGATACCGGCTCTATCATAACAAGGTTCTTTACGGTTCCCTTTTCTGAATGGGTACTTTCGATCAGCGCTTTTATTGCACCGTAGGAAAACCCAACATGCATGGCGCTACGAATACCTTGGGAATCGAGATACGAAAGCTCGGCCTCTACAAGCGGACGCGTACTTCGGAGTGAAGCAATCCCCCAACGCTTCATAAACGTCAGGTTTTGATCTTTATGATAATACGGCTTACCGCTCGGGTTACCAAAGCCTATTACTCGATACCCAGGGTTTGTGCCGGCAATGGTTGCTACTTGGTACAGCTGATTGGGGTCGAGTGGGTTTCCCATCGGTAAGTGCACCACAATCGCTCCCTTTTCATCACCCTGCGGCGCGATATCAATAACCTCAACCGAGCCGTGGCGTGCTGTACTATAGAGCGTC
The DNA here is from genome assembly GCA_050730895.1 of Candidatus Microsaccharimonas sp. Taxonomy (GTDB): domain Bacteria; phylum Patescibacteriota; class Saccharimonadia; order Saccharimonadales; family Saccharimonadaceae; genus Microsaccharimonas. Next base: position 11,234 of record JBOHNV010000001.1, on the reverse strand, counting down.
GCGCCCTCTGAAATATCGACAGATTTAAAAAATTCTTTGTAGGTTTTAAACTGCACCTGCGTGGCGGCATACTGCGAAACCGCTGCAATAGCCTTTGCTGAAAATGGAAAGTAGCGCCGCAATCGAGCTGCGGTAGTTTCGGAGAAATCTTTTACTGCCATAGCAGCCTAAGCGAAAAGTTCGGCGCCAAACTTTAGGTAGACCAAAGCGAACATAATAAGGAGCCAGCTGGCAACAACCAATTGGTGGTAGCCTGATTTCAAGAATTTCTGAATACGGTCATTTGCGGCTTTTTTAATATTCCAGATGTTTTCTCGAAGGCCAAGGTGCGCTGTAGCGGCAAGAATCATCGTACAGCTCACTGTTACAACGAGGCACCATGGACAGAGCACTTGAATTACGTAGACACTACTGAAAAAGAGCCAGTATGCGAAAATGGTGCCAAGCAAAACGCCGATGTTCATAAGGCGTAAGAAGCCCTTGTTGTAGCGTGCGCCACCCCATAGGAACCCTACAGCAACAGTAATAAGCACCGCAAAAGCCATGAGGCCAAGGTACATATTAGGAATACCAAAGAAAACGGCCGCTTGCCAGGTTTGCATCACAACCGAGCAGTTCAATACAAGATTAAAGCTACACGACAGCACGGCATCGGGGTTGTTTAATAGGTGGATTTTTTCAACGCTCAATACCAAGGCAGCGATAAGCGCAGTAATTGAAAAGGCTAAAATAACCCAAAATGAGGCGTGGAGCGACTGCTCTTCACCTTTTTTAGTAAAGGCGCCTTTTACTTTTTGTAGTGATTTACCGAACATAATAACTTACCTCACTCATAGTTGGCAGCGGAAGCCCGCGCCAAAGGTTTTGTAGCTGCCCATCATCAGACAGTGCAACGACGGTTGGATATTCGACAATGTCGTAGGTACGACAAAAGCCAGCGCCGTCGCGGGTGTCGGGGTCGATTATTTCAAGGTCATGGCCAGTACGGCGTTTAAACTCAAATAAATATTCGTCGACTTGCCTGGCGTAATCGGTTCGCTCTTTTGTAACCACCACCACTCGCATGCGACTTACCCTACAGCGCCTGCTTGCTTGGCTAACTTTTGCTGGCGGCGTTCTTCGAGAATACTCACAAAGTCGTCGAGTGTCTTAAACTCTTGGTATACACTCGCAAAACGAACATAGGCAACCTCGTTGCGCATAGCAAGTTCGTCGAGTACTTTGTCACCGATTTGTTGCGAGGTGATTTCGCTCTCACCAAACCCGTAAAGGCCGTCTTCAATAACGTCGATCATTTCTTCGACTTCTACTTCAGAGGTAAAGAATTTACCAACTGAACGCTTTACGGCGGTTGCAAGCTTTTCGCGGTCGTAAAGTTCACGAGAGCCGTTTTTCTTTACGATTGCAAGGTTTGGCTTTTCAATACGCTCATAAGTTGTAAAGCGAGTGCCATCTGGTGCTTCGCGGCGGCGGCGAATCGTTACACCATCACTTACTTCGCGAGATTCGATAACTCGGCTATCACCGATGATGACTTTGGTCATGAATGACTACTCCTCGTCTTTCTTGTTTTTCTTGTTCTTTTTGCGACGACGAAGAAAGGCTGGGGTGTCTGATTCGTCGTTTTCTTCAACTTGTTGTTGGTTCCACATGTTTTCGCTTGGTTCTTCGTTGAAGATTGCAGCGGCCTCAGTGTGGTCGAGGTTCATGTCGATTGCAGCGACTTCTTCGTCACCAATGGCAGCGGCCATTTTTTCGGCAACTTCTGGGTCGGCTTGTTCGGTTGCTGGGTCTTCGTCTTGGAAGTACGCAGTGTCGAACCCGGTTGCGATAACCGTAATAATGAGCTCGTCATCGATGTCTGGCTTAAGCGTTGCACCAAAGATGATATTGGCGTCTGGTGAAACAGCGCTGGTGATGATTTCAGCGGCTTCTTGGATTTCAGACATGCTCATGTCGTAGCCACCAGTAACGTTGAATAGAACGCCCCTAGCGCCGTCGATCGATACTTCGATAAGTGGCGATTCGATAGCTTGTTGCGCAGCTTGTGCGGCGCGGTTGTCGCCACTGGCGCGACCAATACCCATAAGGGCTGAACCGGCATTGCTCATAATTGCCTTTACGTCGGCAAAGTCGAGGTTAATAAGCCCGTGCTCAGTAATAAGCTCGGAAATACCCTGTACACCCTGACGAAGCACGTCATCGGCAATTTTAAAGGTTTCAAGAAGTGGTGTACGACGATCGATGGTTTGGAGAAGACGATCGTTTGGAATCGTAATAAGCGTGTCGACGTGACGACGAAGTTGAGTAATCGCCCAGTCGGCGTTTTGGCGGCGTTTTTCGCCTTCAAAGCTGAATGGCTTTGTAGCAACACCAACCACCAAAATGCCCATTTCGCGGGCAACTTCGGCAACAACATAGCCGGCACCTGAACCAGTACCACCACCAGCACCAATGGTAACAAAGACCATATCGGCACCTTCGAGTGACTGGCGAATGTCTTCGCGTGATTCTTGTGCAGCGGCTTCACCCTTTGTTGGGTCGGCACCAGCGCCAAGACCACCGGTAGCGGTATGTCCGAGGTGAATTTTAATATCTGCTTTACTATTGTGCAGCGCTTGTGCGTCGGTGTTCATGGCAATAAATTGCACACCGGCAAGGCCAGCTTCTTTCATACGGTTGACGGCTGAACCGCCGGCACCACCGACACCAACAACTTTAATGCTGGCGAAGGTCTGTATATCACTTGGTTTTACTTCAGGCATGCCTGTCTTCTCCCCTTGATGGTAGCTTATCTCTATCCCCTAGTATACCATGCAGTAGCCAAGGGTACATAGGGTGATATTTATGTGTTCGAACAAATAATTTATGGCTTAAACCAACCGAGTATTTTCGATGCTTTACCCTTTAGATCTTTACTTGAAGGTGCTTTAAACTTCGCACCGTTTCCACGAGGCTTGTCGCGGACAGCTTGTTCAGAGTCGATGAGCATAAGGCCAATTGCAGTAGCAAATTCGGCAGTGTCGATGTCGTCGGCAACGCCACCGAAGCCTGCAGGATGCCCGAGACGCGCCGCAAGCCCCAAGGCCTCTTTTGCGTAATCAGCAATGTGCTTGAGCTTTGAACCGCCACCTACGAGCACAACACCGCTTGGCAGCTTACCAGCACGGCCCGCTTTTTTAAGGTGGAATTGAACACCTTCGAAGATTTCCTCGAGGCGAGCTTCAACAATTTCATTGATATCTTCGGTGGTAAAGGTATGGATATCGCCTTCGCATTTCACACTTACACCTTGGCCTTCGCTATGACTTGTTGCAGTTGCGTGCTTTACTTTCACCTCTTCTGCTACAGCAGGGTCGGTTTTAAGGCCAATCGCAAGGTCGTTAGTGATGTTTGTACCGCCAATCGGCACAACGCCAACGTACTGGAGGTCGCCCTCTTCGTACACAGCGATGCTGGTAGTTGAGCCGCCGAGGTCGATAACAGCAACACCGTTTTCGAGCTGCTGCTCGCTGAGTACCGCGCGTGATGCGGCAATGGCAGTTGGAATAATGTCATGTGGTGCCACTTGTGCAGATTCGGCCACCTTTTCAACATTCACAAGGTACGGAGTAAGTGATGAAATAACATGTGCGTCGATTTCAAGGCGTGTACCAGTCATGCCAATTGGATCTTTGATGTTTTCTTGCCCATCAAGCTTGTAAGCATGCGGAACAACTTTAAGAATTTCACGGTTAGCTGGCACCTTACCAGTGGTAGCTACTTCGTTTAGTCTGTTCAGGTCTTCGTCATTAATTTCGTGCTCAGTGCCACTGACCGCTACCATTCCGTCGGCATGCGTGGTAAGAATATGTGAACCGTTCACACTAAAGGTAGCACCATGCACCTCGTAGCCGCTCATTCGTTCGGCCTCAAGAAGTGCCTCGTCGATAGCTCGACCAGGACCCTGCAGGTTAACAATAACACCCTTGCGCATACCGGTATTTGCTGCCTGTCCCACACCTACAATTGTAGGTACCCCGGTGGAACTATCAACGTGCGCCACAACGGCGCGAACCTTGGTAGTTCCGATATCGAGACCGACAGCATAAGAAGACGACTCTTGCATAGACCTCAGTATACCGCTTGTGGTAGCGGTCGACAATACCTAGTCGTGGAAAGTTGCGATACTAAAGGCTTCGTCGGCTTGTTTTAAAGCTTGGAGCGCCCTGTTGCCAAACTTATGAATTGGCACAAGGCTGAACGTCACAACGGACATTCCATGCTCGCTTGTTTCTAATGCAATCGCGAGTGGCGACGGGTGGTGTATGGAGCTGACGAGTGTGAGCTCATCGCTCATATCAACGTGTGCACGCCCGCGCTGCGGCGGTGAAATAATTCTTTGTACAGAAAGGGCCGCAAACAACGCGCCGTGGCTAAATTCTTTTTCAAGACGCTGGCGGACATCGCCAAAAAACGCATTGCGCACCTCTACTACATCCTCGGAATCAAGCGATACATCCATCAAGGTCTTGGGTGGTGTGACCGATTGTAGAAGCTCGTTGTAGTTTTTTGGCTGTTCCATACGACCCCTAGAGCTGCGTTAAGATTTCGGCGCCGTCTTCGGTAATAAGCACCGTGTGTTCAAAGTGAGCGGCAAGACTGCCATCCCGGGTGTTAATAGTCCAGTCATCGGCATCCATTTGGATTTTTTCGCCGCCAAGCGTGGCCATTGGTTCAATAGCAATCGTATCGCCAGGAGTAAGCAAGCCGCCCTTCCCCTTTTTACCGTAGTTCGGAATTTCAATACCGTCGTGCATTTCATGACCGATCCCATGGCCAACGAGTTCGCGAATAATACCCAGCTTAGCTTCTTTTAGAACTTTTTCGATGGCTGCACTTATATCGCCAATACGTACTGGACCTTTGATTGCATCGATGCCCGCATACAAGCTGCGTTCAGTTGCGTTAATGAGGTGTTTTTGAGCACCGTTTGCCTTGCCGCCCACTACAGTTGTGAATGCGCTGTCGGTCTTCATACCGTTATAGGTAATGACAAGGTCGAAGCTCGCAACATCACCCTCTTGCAACACGTAGTCGCTAGGAATACTGTGAACGATTTGCTCGTTTGTAGAAATACAAATAGCCGCCGGAAAGTTTACTTCGCTGGTTTTATAGGTGGCAATTGCGCCACGCTTTTTAATTTCGGTGTCTACCCAGGCATCGAGTTCTTTTTCAGAAACACCCGGCTTTATTTGTTTTTTTAGCCCTTCAAAAATCTGCGCGAGGATTTTTCCTCCGTCGCGCATTGCTTGAATTTCAGCTTCGGTCTTTGGCTTTTGCATATCAGTATTCTTTCTTATGAAACGAGGTTTCGGTGTTGTAATTCGGCAAAAATGCGGTCATGGATTTCTCCTACGGTACCCACACCATCGATGTGTACCACTGGAATGTGACGTTCAGTAAAGAGCCCAAGGATCGGATACATTTCTTGACGATAAATCTGAAGGCGTTGATCGATTGCCTCTGGAGTGTCGTCAACACGGCCACGAATCTGCAGACGCTTTAATAATTCGGCGCGTGGGACTTCGAGTACTACTACGAGACCGATGTCGCGGCCGTGGTCGGTCTTGCTTTCGACGAGCCATTCAGCCTGAGCAAACTCACGAGGAAAGCCATCGAGGATAACCTGGTCGATATCACCTGCCTTCGAGATAGCGCCGCCCATAATGCGCGTAATTGCTTCGTGAGGTACGAGTTTTCCTTCGTGCATGAGCTGCGAGAGCTCAGCATCATGTGTGTCACGCAAGATTTGTCCGGCACTTAACCAGCGCCAACCTTGGCGTGCTGCTAGAATTTGCCCTTGCATGCTTTTTCCCGCACCTGCGGGACCGAAAAAGATAATCATTTCTTTATACTACCTGTTCTTGTTTATTTTTTATAGCACTCAAAAGAGGTTTCATCGCAACTAGGCGGTCAGCGCGTCTTTTACAAGGCGCGCGATTGTAGCGCCGTCGGCAGCGTTGCCAAGCTTGCCCTTTACTGCACCGATTACTTGTCCCATAGCCTGCGGGCCGCTCACACCAAGCGCTGCAATCGTTTCATCGACAGTCTTTTTGATGTCTGTTTCAGAGAGTTGCTCAGGAAGATATTCCTCGAGAATCTTAGATTCTGAAATTTCAGCTTCAACAAGCTCGGCGCGTCCAGCCTCTTCGTAGAGAGCTGCGCTTTCTTGACGCTTTTTCACCTCGCGGGCAAATAGCTTCTCAATTGAAGCGTCGTCGAGGCCTTCTTCGCGTTTCTTCTGTGCAACTTCTTCGTTGAGAATAACGGCTTTGAAGTCGCGCAGCACAGCCGCACGAAAACGATTACCGCCCAAAAGAGCGGTTTTTATATCGTTATCGATTTGTGACTTAAGCGTCACTTTAGACATTCCTAGCGAACGCCAAGACGAGCTTTTGCAAGCTTGTCGGCCTTACGCTCTTTACGGATGATCGCCTTCTTGCGGCGTTCAACCTTGCTGATGTCTTTGTTAAAGCGCATAGATGCCTTAGCCTCAGCTAATACACCACTTTGGAGCACTTTACGGTTGAAGCGACGAATGATGTTTTCGTTTGCTTCGCGTTCGTCTTTACGTGTTACTTGTACCATATCTCCGTTATTTTAACAGATGAGACGAATATCTGCAAGTACCCTACCGTATTCCGGAACCGTACCTTTGTTAGAATCCTAGGAGTTTAGCCCCACGCATACCGTAATTGATCCTTGGGCTCGTTGAGCAGCCTGCGGCTTCGGCTGCGCTTACGCTCGCAGCATCCTCGGCAGTAGGATCCTGTAGATAGTAATAGAGCGCATACGTTCGAGAAGTAGCTCCACCACACGGATAGAACATGAGCGTTTGAGTGCTCGTGTTGCCGTAGATCTTATTTGGCGGAAGCCCAGAAAGAAAATCGGTCGGAATAAGGTCGTCCGCCAGCAGTATGTCCTCTAAGGTGCAGGTATAATACGACCCGGACTTCACCCAACCGCCACTACCTCCGGTACATGTACCGTCATCGTTCTTTGAAGTACTTGCGTATCCAGTACCTGAAGGAATTTCGCCACGTTTAATTGACCAAGTGTATGCCGCTTTTTCGATTTGCGATACAGCAGATTTGATGCGTGCATCCGTTGCGCTGGCTTGAATGCCCGTATAGGCAACAATGGTAATCGCCGCCAAAATTGCAATCACCACAATAACAATTAGAAGCTCCACAATCGTGAAGCCTGCGTGTTTTGTTGTCGCCCACCGTTTCATTACCTATCAGTTAACCATACCGAAAACGTTATTTCAATGAACGCCGGCGAGCGAGTATACTAGATGTATGATACTTACTCCCCTCGTGATCGCCATTCGTGCCGTTAGTGCCGAATTCGCACGCCGCGTATATGTTCCGGTGGTGTGTATTGCGGGTGGAGTCGCCCTCGTGCTTATTATTTTGTTGATCTGGCTTACAACGCTGAGCGGCTGGTGGTGGTTGCTGCTGGCTCCAGTTATTCTTGGTACGCTGGCCGGAACCATTGTAGCGCTTATGTCCGGGTTAATTATTAAATTAGTAAACCCTGCACAAAATAAAGAGCAGCGAGGCCTCGTGAAGTCACTGGTTGATGAAATTCAAAACACATCAGAAGTAGTGCAAACGCCAAAGTTTATTATTCTATTCCGACTTGTGCGAGACATTACATTTCCAGGTAAGAAAAGTTACATTAACGAACTCACAGCAACTGCTACGTCGTTAAAAACCGGATTACAAAAGATAATTGCTTCGTTTCAAGCGTAGTTTTTAAACGCCCGGTCCAGGAATACTTACTACGCACTGAGTAGTATTACTACTTCCGACATTCCCATTGGTATATTTGCTCGATACCGTCACCGCTGCTGTGCTATCACCGTTTAGCACGGGAAATCCGCAATCGACGTTAGTACCCGGCAAATAATACCCAAGGACCGCTGGCGCCGGAGTGCCGTCAACTGTTCGACTGGCATTATATTGGTACGTAATTCCGCCTCGTATATCGGTAGCGAGCGGTGTCGATTTTGGCGTCGAACCGATAGTCGCCATTTCAGTGTCGAATGTAGCAACATTTGCGAGGGGCCCGCTGTTACGGCGGCAAGTTGATTCAGTAGTAATACATGCATACGAACTCCCCGTGTACGGATACGTACCGTTCTTGGCAATATACGCCATAATCATGCGCTGTGACTTACCAGCAGCATCAACAATTGATGTTACTTTCGCCTGCTGTTGAATACCAGAGAAGCTTACGATCGTAATTGCTGCCAAAATCGCAATCACTACGACGACAATTAAAAGTTCAACAATTGTAAACCCTGCTTGTTTTTGTGCCCACTGCTTCATTGCTATTTAGTTAACCATGAGCGGATTGAATTTTCAAACCGAGTCAGCGAGTTCAAGGTGGAGCAACTGCCCCTCGACCGAGCGACGACCATTCCATTCATTAATATCAACGCGATACCAAGCAATAATAACGTCACCTAGCTCTACAAAGAAGTGTGGCGGCGCGTTAAATGCGATGGCATCAATTTTATTTGCCCGTTCGTCTTGGAGTGTGAGCTTTACGTGCTGACCGCTGTCACCCATGCGACGAACGCCAAAAACGCGAAGGCCTTCGGTGCGCAAAATCGGCTGCGGGTTGCCGCTTCCAAATGGCTCAAGCGTTGCAATAAGGTCGACGAGCGCCTCGTTCAGTTCATCGAGCCGTGCATCCACATCGGCGGATGGTAATAACAACGCAGCTTGATTCGCGAGCTTTTCCGCCCGATAGAATTCGTTCACTCGTGCACGAAATGCCGTAACGTTTTCGGTCGGAAGTGTTACTCCGGCCGCGAGCTTATGCCCACCCCCTTTTGTAATAATATCGTCGGCTGCGCGGATTGCGTCGGCCGCACTAAAGTCACCATAACTCCGTGCCGAACCCTTTGTTTCGGCTTCGTGCTCGGCCAATACGAAGGTTGGTTTTTGGTAGCGCTCTAAAAGCTTAGCCGCCACGATACCAACAATACCGTGGTTCCAGCCAGGTGCGCTCACGACAAGCACCGGGTCATCCTTGAGCGTTTCTGCCTGTATAATCGCCTCTTTCAAAATCTCGTCTTGGTCTTTACGGCGTGCTTGATTCATTTCATCAAGCTGACGCGCAAGCTGCAACGCTTTCATGGGGTCGGTAGCAATAAGCATGTCCAGCGCATATTGCGCAGTTTCGAGCCGCCCCGCTGCGTTCATACGGGGCCCAAGACCAAAACCTAAGCTCCGCGCATTGACCGTTTCCGGGCGAGCGCCAGACACCGCCATGAGCGCCTTTAGACCTGGCCGGCGAGTACGCGAAAGGACTTTTAGTCCCCAAAATACGTGTGTGCGATTTTCGTCGACCAACGTCACGACATCACACACGGTTCCGAGCGCCACGAGGTCGAGCAGCCATTTTTCCTGGCCAGGCTCGAGACCAGGAAGCTTGGTTTGCAATGCTTGCACCAACTTAAACGCCACCCCTACCCCTGGTAAATCGAGGAATGGATAAATTTTTCCAGCTAGCTTTGATTCGGGCTTCAAAAGATAATGGTCATATTCGTCTGGGTAGTCTTGCAAGAGTCGCTTTGGGTTAATAACGGCAATTGCCGGCGGTTGCTCGGGTGCAACGTTGTGGTGATCGGTCACGATAACATCGACGCCCAGCTCTTTGGCACGGATAATTTCCTTGTGACTGAGACTTCCACAGTCTACCGTAACGATTAGGTCAGCCCCTTGTTCGGCAATGCGCTCAATAGCATCGACTGTTAAGCCGTACCCTTCAGTAAAACGGTTTGGAATAAATGCTTTTACGTGCTCGAATCCAAAACTCGCGAGCGAATCAATCAACACTGTTGTCGCTGTGAGGCCATCGATATCGTAGTCGCCGTAAATAGTAATGCGTTCTTGCTTTTCGTGCGCCATGGCTAAGCGGTCGACTGCAGCCTGCATATCAGGCAATAAAAACGGGTCGTGCTTCGCATCGTAACTGGGCGATAAAAAAACCGCCTTCTTTTCGGGCGTGATATCCCGAGCTTTGAGAATGCGGTTAAATAAATCCATGAAATCTCCCCCTAGTGGAGACTAGGCTACATCGGTTGAAGTGCGCTTTGGCCGAGAGGCGTGCTGCTGCGACTTAATAACGATGCTTTGTAGTTCTTTAAAGATTGGGAACTGTTTGTTCGTAGCGTAAATCTTAGTATTACCTTGACGTTCACTGAGGAGGAAGCCAACTTTTTCAAGACGCTTGAGCTCACGTTGAATATTGCCCGGATCCTCTTTAATGAGTTTCGCAAGTCCACGGACGTGGGTACGAAAGTCTGGATATTTGGCATACACAACAACGATCTTGCGTCGCACCCGTGATGTAATAAAAACGTCTAACATGCTTCCCCTTTTATAACTTGTGGCCTCTCAGAACCTGTTGCTAATTATTCTACACTTTTACACCCAGTTGGGTCAACGCCAATTGAGGATGATTTTATTAATTCGCTCAACCGTCTCTTCGTGTGTCGGTAATACGTTCTGTGTGTAATAGTGGTCAGTATCAAAATAATTGACCTTCACATCAAGAATATGGAGCTCATCGGCTGCCACGTGCAATCGGTCTACCGCCTCGCTCGAAGCAACCGGTGCGGCAATAACCAGCCGCTGAGTACGTATCGGCTTCAGGAAGTCGAGCGCAACATCAATTACCGTGCTATCTTCAAAACCGTCGCTGACAAGAATAACGGTTCGATCGCGCAACAAGTCGTAGTCAATAAGCCCGCCCTCACCTAGTAGCCGGTTAATGCGCTGGAAGGCTTCGCGCTTCTGCTCTTCAAGGTAGCCGTGATATTCGCTGGTAAACCCGTCGATTTCTCCGGTAGAAAATTCACTATTATAGGTAAAGTTACCATTTTGAGAGACACCTCCAAACGAGAGGCTCTCGCCTGGCACCTCAATATCTTCAACGATAAGCATCGTGAGTACACAGTGTAGCTGTGCGGCAATCTGTTCGCCCACTAATACTCCGCCGTCACTAAGGGCGACGACAGCACAGTTTTCGTAACGATAGCGCTCGAAAAGTTCGGCGGCCAGTTGTTGACCGGCGTGGATGCGACTCTCAAAATACATATGCTTATTCTAGCATGTTGTAAAGGGAAAGCGAGGGGGCTGGCAATTTGGATGCGGTTGTCTTAAGCCTTGAAT